>DATCZZ010000275.1:0-2487 GCA_036525635.1 Psychromonas sp.
GTTTGGTAAACAACTGGCGATCTTCACTGATATAAATTGCTTCTCCGGGCTCAACATCACGGATCACTTCAAAACCGATAGTATCAAGGCCAACACTTTCCGAGGCAACAATATATTCTACATCACCCTCATCTGTCTTGCGCGAGCCTAAAACTAGCGGACGAATACCATAGGGGTCACGGAAGGCAACCAGTCCTTTGCCGATGATCAGGGAAACAACCGCATAGGCACCCTTAACACTTTTATGTACATTGCTAATGGCAGAGAAAATATCATCCGGTGTCAAGTCGTCATTCTCAACCATATCAAGCTCAGCGGCAAAAACGTTTAATAACACTTCAGAATCAGATGTGGTATTGATATGACGGCGGAATTTAAGTAATGATGTACGCAAAGCTTGCGCATTGGTTAAATTACCATTATGCGCGAGAGCCAGTCCCCAGGGAGAGTTTACATAGAAAGGTTGTGCTTCAGCAGCACTTGAGCTACCAGCTGTTGGATAGCGAACATGGCCTATACCGATATTCCCTTTTAAACGTTGCATATGTTTAGATTCAAACACATCTTTAACCATACCATTGGCTTTACGCTGTTTAAAATTATCTTCATCAATAGTAACAATACCGGCAGCATCTTGCCCCCGGTGTTGTAATACAGTTAATGCATCATAAATACTTTGATTAACAGGAGTTGATCCGACGATACCAACGATTCCACACATAAATAAGGCCTTAATTTTAAGAAAAACAAGTTATATCACTTAAATTAATTAACGGATTATTTAATATAAGTGATATTAATAGTAAATTTTTAAACTGTTGTAAATTAAACTCAGCAGCTGAGTTATTCATTTCCGAAATACAATTTCGCGCTATAAGCAGCGCTAAACAATCAAATTAAACAGAAATCTTATTCAAAAAACTGGATGAGTTTTCAAGATGTTCAAAAAACCATTCAATGATGATGCCGAACTCTGGTACCAAACGCGATTCAGTCCACCAGCTGGCCTGATTAAAATCAGTAAATGAATCAATAAAAAACAGGACTGCACTGACAATCAATATGCCGCGTACAGCGCCAAAAACGACACCGAGAAGTCGGTCAGTGCCCGATAATCCGGTCACTGCGACTAAACGGTTAATGATATAATTTATTAAGGCACCGAGTAATAATACGGCAATAAATAAAATTGCGATTGCAACAGAATTGCGGATTAACTGGTCATCTAATTGAGTCAGATAGACCGAAACTTCAGGGTAAAAATTACTGGCAATGAAAAAAGCACAAAACCAGGTCATTAAGGAGATTGCTTCTTTAGTAAAACCACGTACTAAACTAATTAAAGATGAAAACGCGATAATACCGAGAATAGCTATATCGAACCAACTATCAAACCAACTCATTACTGTCCTTTAAAAAATCAAATTGAAAAAACGGCTGCAGTTTACCAGAGAAGAACGCCAATTACTGTAAATATTCTATGGATTCGTTGCTTTGAAGGGTAAAATTTTACCTTCTAAATGAGTTAATTTTTTTAAACGGGGTAATTGTTCTTTTAAGCGTTTTTCTGAAACATCTGGCCCCACAAAGACGCGGGTTAGTACACCATCCGGTACTTCTGCGGGGACAGTGTGAGCCTGAAATCCAGCAGTGTGTAACTGTTTTAATAATGCATTTATATTTTCTGCATTTTGAAAGGCGCCTAATTGAATTGTCCATGCACTATCAGGAAATTGATTTTTTTCTATATGCTGTTCGAGTTTTGCCGGCTTTCTGGAAAGGGTGACTGTTTTTGCAACTTCTTCAATTTCCCAATCATCGTTGCTTGCTGCAGTTTGTTGCAGTGCAACCTCTTCGTTACTACCCGGTAAATTTAATTCAGAATTATCAATGTTAGCCTCAGTATTGCCCTGCCTATGTTTTTTTGACTCAGGTCTAATCGGTGTTGCTATAAACTCATCTTCATAAGAGGTTTTTTTACCGTCGATGATGGTTGGTAAAAAGATAACGACACAAGCAACTAAAATAGTTACACCTACTAAACGGTTTTTAAACTGAGAAGCCACACTTTATCCTTGTGAAAAATTTAAAAAATCAGAAACAGTATGAAATGAACCAAACACGATAATTATATCAGATGAGCTTACTTTATTAACTACCGATTTATAGGCTGCATCAATATTTTCGAAACAAACCACATCCCTTTGTGTGTTTTTTGAGCGTTTATAATTTTCCAATAATAGTGCGGCGCTGGCCCCTCGATGGCAATCTAAAGTAATTAAGTTGCAAAAATCAATTTCTGAGTTTATTTGATCAAAAGTACCGACAATATCCTTGTCAGCCAACATACCAATAATGGCATGTATTTTACATTCTTCAGCTTTGTTCGCCCTTATCTTTTGTAACTGACTGGCAAGGTATTTTGCAGACTGCGGATTATGCGCAACATCTAAATAGAGATCACAAGGGGATGCGCTGGCTAATTTT
>DATCZZ010000276.1:0-4442 GCA_036525635.1 Psychromonas sp.
GCAGTTAAAGAAAGCCTGGGACTGAAGACAGAAGAGATCAAAACATTACTGATCTTAAACGTGGCCTTAACCATTCCGGCGCGGGTGATCATTGGTTCATTAACGGATAAATTTGGCCCACGTATCGTCTATTCTGCGTTACTGGCTGTCTGTGCCATCCCCTGTTTTATGTTCGCCTTTGCTGAAACCTTTATTCAGGCAGCTATCGCGCGCTTTGCCTTAGGCTTTATCGGTGCGGGTTTTGTTATCGGTATCCGTTTAGTCTCTGAATGGTTCCCGCATAATGAACTGGGCACCGCAGAAGGGATTTATGGCGGTTGGGGTAACTTTGGCTCAGCAGCCGCAGCCTTTACCCTGCCGACCATTGCATTGATGTTTGGTGGTGAAGACGGTTGGCGTTATGCCATGGCGGTAACAGGGGCGCTAAGTTTGATCTTTTCTGTCATCTTTTACGCCAATGTCAGCGATACGCCGAAGGGCTCAACCTATTTTAAACCTGCCAACTTAACGGCGATGGAAGTGACCTCAAAAGGCGATTTCTTTCTATTGTTAATTATGAAAGTGCCAATGTATGCGGCTCTGGCCTTATTGGCCTGGAAATTATCACCTTCTAATATTAATATGATCTCAGCGGAAGTGACCTATGCTATTTATGCAGTCTTAGTCGCTATTTTTGCCTATGAATGGTCACAAGTATGGAAAGTGAATAAATCGATTTTCACAACGCCGGTGCCTGAAATTCATCAATATAAATTCAAACAGGTTGCGGTGTTAAATGTGCTCTATTTTGCCACCTTTGGTTCAGAGCTGGCTGTGGTTTCCATGCTGCCGTTGTTCTTTTCAGAAACCTTTGAACTAACGCCTGTCGTAGCTGGTATGGTGGCTTCAGCTTATGCCTTTATGAACCTGGTTTCCCGTCCTGGTGGCGGTTGGATTTCCGATAAATGTGGTCGTAAATTAACCCTGGTGATTTTAACGGCCGGACTGGCGTTGGGTTACCTGTTAATGGCACAAATCGACAGTCAATGGACGCTATGGATTGCCGTTGCTGCCGCGATGCTGTGTTCGTTCTTCGTACAGGCGGGTGAAGGGGCGGTATTTGCTACTGTGCCACTGATAAAACGCCGCATGACCGGGCAGATTGCCGGCATGACAGGGGCGTATGGTAATGTCGGGGCAGTGGTTTATTTAACTGTCTTATCTTTTGTTGATTACCAAACCTTCTTCTATGTGATTGCAGTAACCGCATTTGTTGGCCTGGTGACCCTGTCATTAATGGCTGAGCCAAAAGGGCAGATGGCGGAAGTGAATGCCGATGGTAGTGTAACTTTAATTGATGTCAGCCATTAATCTCTGTTTACTATAATTATCTCTGTTTACTTATTTATTTAATGGATAGTGAGGCGATGAAAAAAAATGTAAGCCATAACCCGCAGGATAGCAGAAAACTTGAGCTGTGCATTGGCGGTTACTCCGACAGGGGCAGCAGAGAGGTTAACCAGGATGCCTTTGCGGTTAAGGTGCCCACTTTACACTCCGAGAAAAAATATAAAGGCATAGTGGCGGCCATTGCTGATGGCGTAAGTTGTAGTGATAAAAGCCAGAATGCCAGTCAAACCAGTGTCAGCCAGTTTATTACAGACTATTACAGCACACCGGAAAGCTGGAGTGTAAAAATGGCTGCGAGCAAGGTCTTAACCTCGCTCAATGATTGGCTTTTCCAACAGAATCATCAGGATGAGTTGCGTCATAATGGTTTGATCACCACCTTTACCTGTATTATTTTTAAGTCGGTCAGTGCTTATATTTGCCATGTGGGGGACAGCCGTTTATACCGTTATCGTGATGGACAGTTACAACAGTTAACCAATGATCATGCGCGTAGTCTGTATGGAAAAAATAGTGTGCTGGTACGCGCCTTGGGTATGGATAGCCGCTTGGATGTGGATTTTCAGCGTATTGATCTGCAATTGGGAGATCTTTTTTTTCTATCTACGGATGGTATCCATGATTGGCTTAGTGAGCAGCAATTAAGCGAACAGCTTGGCAATTTACAGGGGCAGCGATTAACCGCGCAGCAGTTGGAATCTGCTGCCCGGCAGATAGCGCAGCAGGCTAGCGAACAGCAGAGCAGTGACAATTTAACCTGTTTATTATTGCAGGTGGTCTCTCTGCCGCTGCTTGATGTCAATGAGTTATACCAAAGGTTAACCCATTTAACTATTCCCCCTGCCCTGCGTCGTGGTAACGAAATAGACTGTTTTATTATTGAAAAGGTATTACATGAGGGGCCGCGCAGTCATGTTTATTTAGCCATAGATCAACGGGATCAGCAGCGAGTAGTGTTAAAAATGCCATCGCTGAACTTTGCCGATGATCTGGTTTATCTCGATGGTTTTGCCAAAGAACGTTGGATTGGGCGCAAGTTAAGCGATCCGCGCATTATGAAAATTTTGCCACGGATCCAATCCTCCCGCTTTTTATACCATATTTGCGAGCATATTGAAGGCATTACTCTGCGTCAGTGGATGTATGATAATCCGAATCCTCCCTTAGAATTTGCTCGGGAAATTATTATCAATATTATCAGCTGCGCTCGTGTCTTTCAGCGAGCAGGGTTAGTGCACCGGGATCTTAAACCGGAAAATATTATGGTAATGGCGGATCGAACGGTTAAAATTATTGATTTTGGCACTATACAAATTGATGCCTTAGATGAAATTGCAGCAGCACCTGAAGAGGATCAACCTTTAGGCGCAACGGATTATATTGCGCCAGAGTATTTAAATGGTGAAAAAGCCACTACTTTTTCGGATCTTTTTTCCATTGCCGTGATCGGTTATGAACTACTTACCGGGGAGCTGCCCTATAAATCGCTGCAAAGCCAATCGCTACAGCGAGTGCGTGATATGCAGTGGCAATATCGCCCTATTAATCAATTTAGAGAAGATCTGCCCAGCTGGATCGATCCGGTTTTTAAAAAAGCGACTCATCCCATAGCTGCGCGGCGCTATCAAGCCTTGAGTGAATTTAGCAGAGATCTTTGTACCCCCAATCCCTCATTAGTGAAAAGCCGCTCACAAACGCCTTTAATAGAACGGGATCCCGTGTCTTTTTGGAAAGGGTTGGCACTGATACTGTTGGGGATTGCTGTGCTTGAATTCTTTCTGCTGCTTAATTAGAGGCTGTTTTTAACTTTCCAGCACTTGTGCTTTAAATTCTCCCTTATGTAAACGGATCTCTATTTTATCACCGGCTTGCAGAGTTGATGCATCGCTGGTGATCCTGCCGTTGTGATCTTTAACAATGGCATAACCGCGCGCCAGGGTTGCCAGCGGGCTGACCGCATTCAGCTGAGTGATCCTGTTTTGTAACAAACTGCTTTGTTGATTGAGGTTTGCCTGCATTGCGTGCTCTAAACGGTGCTGCAGTTGCTTCTGTTTCTGTTGTTCAACTGAAATGATCCGTTCCGGGCTATGCTGGAATAAACCGCTTTGCAGTCTCTGCGTCTGCTCCTTCGCACTGTTCATGGCTGCAAGGATAGCATGCTGTAAACGTAAACTGAGTTCATCTAACTGCAAGGTCTGCTGCTGCAGTTTGTGTTTGGGATGCAGATTCAGTAATTTTTCTTTTAGTAAAGCATGCTGGTGCGCTTTCACCTGCAAACGCGCCACCATTGCCTGCTTGATACGATTTGTTAAGGTATCTAACTGGGTTTGATGAAAGGCTTTATTCTGGCTGACCAGCTCGGCGGCGGCGGAGGGGGTGGCTGCGCGTACATCCGCAACAAAGTCGGCAATAGTAACATCAATTTCATGGCCAACGGCGCTGATGACAGGCAGCTGGCTATTGTATATCGCATAGGCAACAACAGCTTCATTAAAACACCATAAATCTTCCAGTGAACCGCCGCCGCGGCCGACAATTAACAGATCGCATTCGTTGCGCGCATTAGCTAGTTCAATCTGCGCCGCAACCGATGCAGCGCTGCTCGCACCCTGGACTAATGATGGGTAGATAATCACCTGTAAACGCGGATCGCGGCGTTTTAAAATACTGAGAATATCATGCAGTGCAGCGCCTGTTGATGAGGTGATGATGCCGATACGTTTGATTAACTGCGGCAGGGGCTTTTTATGGCCTTCAGAAAATAGGCCTGCAGCGGCTAATTTTAATTTTAATTGTTCAAATTGTTGTTTTAATAAACCATCACCTTCTGGCGCCATGCTTTCAACAATCAATTGATAATCACCACGTGCCTCATACAGGCTCAGTTTGCCACGTACCAAAACTTGTTGACCATGTTTTGGCGTGAAGCCGGTGCGATGGTTATTACCCTTAAACATGGCACAACGCACCTGGGCGCTGTGATCCTTCAGGGTGAAGTACCAGTGGCCGGAGACGGCAATGGTTAAATTAGAAATTTCACCTGATAACCAGAT
>DATCZZ010000277.1:0-5075 GCA_036525635.1 Psychromonas sp.
TAGAGCTAGCAGGATTTCCTGTTTCTAAAAGTGAGTTATCGGCGCTGTTTCGAAAGCAGGATCATCGCAACTATAAAGTCTGCGGCGATCAACTGTTAAGAAACTTCTTAAACGGTATTACAATTCATTTCCGGGGTACAAAAGGCGAAGATTAACCCCTGCCTTGTATTCTCAAATAAAAAAACCGAGCAATGCTCGGTTTTTTTACACTTTAAAATTATGAAAGCTATTAATCTTCAGTTTTGTCTTTAAACTCACATAGATCTTCAATTAAACAGGAGCCGCAGCGAGGTTTACGGGCAACACAGGTATAACGCCCGTGTAGGATAAGCCAATGGTGTACATCAACCTTAAATTCAGCAGGCACGACTTTTAACAGTTTTTCTTCAACCTGCTCAACGTTTTTGCCTGTGGCTAATTTTGTTCGATTTGATACACGGAAAATATGTGTGTCTACCGCTATCGTCGGCCAGCCAAATGCCGTGTTTAACACCACATTTGCTGTTTTACGTCCCACACCCGGTAATGCTTCCAACGCTTCTCTATTTTCAGGTACTTGACTATTATGCAGTGCAATTAGCTGCTTGCAGGTTTTGATCACGTTAGCGGCTTTGCTATTAAATAAGCCGATGGTTTTAATATAGTGCTTTAAGCCTTCCACCCCCAATGCTGCAATTGCCTCCGGCGTATTGGCAACAGGGTACAGTTGATCTGTTGCTTTATTGACGCTCACGTCGGTTGCTTGCGCCGACAATATAACGGCAATTAGCAATTCAAAGGGAGAGCTGTAGTTAAGCTCTGTTTGTGGTTTGGGGTTTTCAGTGCGAAAACGGGTTAATATCTCGCGGCGTTTTACCTTGTTCATTATTTTTCTATCCGGCGATCAATGAAGTTCTTGATTGCTATGATTAACCCCATAACGATAAAAGCGCCTGGCGGAAGTGCCGCAAGTAAAAAACTGGTATCGGCTTGATAGATGGTAGTGGAGAATATTTTAGCCCAATCTCCGAGCAGTGTTTCTATGCCATAAAATAACGTTCCCTGCCCTAATATTTCCCGGATGGCGCCTAAAATAATGAGTACAGCACTAAAACCTAACCCCATCATCAAACCATCAAAGGCGGAATGTTTAATACTATTTTTTGAAGCAAAGGCTTCAGCCCGGCCAATGATCATGCAGTTTGTTACTATTAGCGGGATGAAAATACCTAAAGAGAGATAAAGCTCATAGGTGAACGCATTCATCAGTAATTGAATACAACTGACCAGGGATGCGATGATCATGACAAAAATAGGTATTCTAATTGCCTGTGGTACATGGTGACGGATTAAAGAGATAATGGCGTTTGACGCAACTACAACGAAAACAGTGGCTAAACCCAGCCCCAATGCATTAGTGACCGTATTGGTGACGGCAAGTAGGGGACACAACCCCAGCAACTGGACAATGCCCGGATTGTTTTTCCATAAACCCTGCCACATTAATTCCTTATAAATGGGCTGTATTGTACTTTCAATTGTCTGTTCGATTGCTTGGCTCTGCTGATTCATAAACTTTCTCCACAATTTGCTTCATGCTGGAAGAGTTTGTCTTTATTATTCTTAAAATATATCAATGCATCTTTTACCGCAAAAATCACTGCACGAGGTGTAATACTTGCGCCGGTAAATGCGTCAAAATCACCGCCATTTTTTTTCACGTCCCAGCGAGTTTTTTGTGCTTCCTGATAAAACTTCCCGTTAAAAGCGTAAATCCAATCAGATTTATTGGTTTGAATTTTATCACCTAAGCCGGGGGTTTCAGAGTGGTGAATAGCACGTACGCCGGCAATTTGAGCATTTTCATAAATCCCTATAAGCAGATTTATCTGACCAGAATAACCCCTCATGGTTGTTGCTTCCAGCATTACTGCGATAGGACGGTTATCTTTTTTTGCGATAAAAACTTGCTGTGGTTGCGTGCTGCCTAATAAGTTTTGATCCGTGACGGTGAAGCAACTGGCTACGATATCATTGTCATATTGTTGCACTGGAATAATTTGGTTTAGCGTTTTCAGTAGTGCTTTTTGCTCTTGTTGAGCAATTTGAGGTTGGGTTAATTCGCTTACCACTGCAACACTACCGGTGCAAATAATGGCAAAGGCTGCGAGTAATAATGCATTACGACTGATACTTGATATCATATTAAGCTCTCCCGCCATCTACTATCGTTTGCATATAATCAATGATTATATCAACATCTTTTTTCCTACTTTTAAAAATATCAGTCATGTTAAGCACGTCCCCCGTAGACCTTAGGTCGGGTATAATAATCAATCAGCGGTACACACATATTACCAAGCAGGACTGCGAATGCTACCGCGTCAGGGTAACCGCCAATATTACGAATTATCACCACGATCAAAGCGATTAATAAAGCGAAGAAAATACGCCCTTTAACCGTGGTAGAAGCGCTGACCGGGTCGGTTAGTATAAAGAACGCACCTAACATAGTCGCACCTGAAAACAGGTGAAAGAGGGGGGAATAATTGAGATCCGGATTGTGCGCAAAAGCGATAAAAGAGAAAACGCTAAGGCCCAATAAAAAACTGACCGGGATATGCCACTGAATGATACGTTTAAATAATAAGATGATTCCCCCAAGCAAAAACGCACTGTTAATCCAGTAAATTTTCTCCCAGGAGGAGGCTTTAAACTGCAGACTATTGAACATCTCACTGATCGTAAATCCGGAATGTAGTGCGTCGCGAGCGGTATTCAGCGGGGTTGCCATGGATAAACCGTCAATGTTGACATTAAGTTGCGCTACGGAATAACCATCAAGGGTCGCACCTGTAAATATGGCGCTTATTTGATCCATTAGCGTTAACGGAAATGGCTGCAGAGATAGCTCGGGTAACCAGGTGGTCATCTGTACCGGAAAAGAGATTAACAGTAGAACATAAGCTGCCATTGCGGGGTTAAAAATATTTTGCCCCAGCCCGCCATATAAATGTTTAACGAATATAATGGCAAAAAGCGTACCAATGACCACAACCCACCAAGGGGCGAGCGGTGGAATTGCAATCGCAAGCAAGATGGCGGTTAATAGGGCGCTGGCATCTTTTAAGGTAGTTAGAATAGGACGGTTTCTTAATTTTAGAATAAATGCTTCACTTAGTAGCGCGACACTACAGGCGATCGATATTTGTATTAAGTTTGCCGAACCAAAAAAATACACTTGCAAAGCGATGCCCGGGATGAGGCATAAAATCACCCAGAGCATAATCTGCGTGGTTGTTCTTGGCTGTTTTTGATGAGGGGAGCTTGCATTCTTATAGGCCATTTATGTTAATCCTTCTGCGCCGCTTTCTGCGCTTTTGCTTTAGCAATTGCGGCGGCTATTTTGGCTTTTCGGTCATCCGTCTGGAGACTGTCTTTTTTAGCAGCGCTCTCTTGAGTCGCTGTCGAATCAATATTTTTATTCTTATCGATAGTGTCCTGCTGTTTATCCTGCTTGTATAAATGTGCCTGCTCTTTGCGCAGCTTGCGTGCCTTTATTACTTCGCTATTATCCGGCAGCTTATCTTTATCGCTTTCCTGATCTGTTTGAGCGGCAGCTTGCTTTTTCGCTTTAGCGCGGGCAATCGCCGCTGCGACGGCATCTTTTCTGCTGTCGCTGACTGCTGTTTCGGCACTTGATTTTTGCTCTGTTTGTGCGGCTACTTGCTTTTTCGCTTTAGCGCGGGCAATCGCCGCTGCCACCGCATCTTTTTTGTTTTCTTTGTTTCCGGCTTCTGCAGGGGCTTCCTGCACTGTGTCGGCTAATGCTTGTTTTTTAGCCTTGGCTCGTGCCAATGCTGCTGCAATTAAGTCCTCTCCGCCATTTTTTTCTTTTAATTGCTGCTTGCGCTTTTCAGCTGCTTCGCGATGTTTAGCCTGGCGTTCTACTTTCTCTTGCTCTAAACGAGCCTCTCTATTCTCATGGCGGATGCGTGCTATTTCAGCTTTTTTAGCTTCTTGTTGTGCCGTTCTAATTTCGGCTTTTGCGATGCGGTAGTATTCAACTAATGGAATATTGCTCGGGCAAACGAAGGCACAAGCGCCACATTCAATACATGCGGATAGGTTATATTCGTCCAGTTTGCCGTGATCTTGGCTTTTGGAATACCACAAAAGCTGTTGCGGCAACAACACTGCCGGGCAGGCTGCCGCACACTCTCCACAACGTATACATGGCATTTCTGCTGGTGGCTCGGGTATTTCTTGCGGTGTCGGTACAAGAATGCAGTTACAGGTCTTGCTTACCGGAATATCAGTATGAGTAATAGTGAACCCCATCATAGGGCCGCCGATCAGCAGTTTATGCTGGTGCTTTTCTTCCAGTTCATACTGCTCCAGCAGGTATTGAATTGGTGTGCCAATTCTCACACTGGCATTACCTTTCTTTTTAAATGCTTCACCCGTTAATGTCACAATACGTGAGGTCAGAGGTTTACCATCAATAATTGCTTCTTTAATGGCAAATACAGTACCTACATTTTGCATGACAATGCCCAGATCCGTGGGGTGTTTGCCAAGGGGGATCTGTTCCCCGGTAATTATCTCAATTAATTGCTTTTCACTTCCCGAGGGGTAACAAGTTGGGATAACGCTAACGGTTAAATCAGCTTGAAGCGCTTCAGGCGCTTGCTTAATAGCCAGATGGATCGCCTCGATTGCTTGCGGTTTGTTATCTTCAATGGCGATCACTGTTAACGTTGGTTTTAAAATATGCTGTAAAATTTCGATACCGGTAATGATTTCATTAGCATGCTCTCGTAGCAAACGATCATCTGCTGTGATGTAGGGTTCACATTCAACGGCATTGATAATCAGGAGTTTAACATCATGGGCATTGCTTAGCTTTAAATGGCTTGGAAATCCCGCGCCACCCAGTCCAACAATACCAGCCTGCTGAATTAATTCTATTAGCGGAGCCGCTGATTGTGTTTGGTAATCTTGCGGTTTTTGATAGTCGACAGTTCTGTCTAGCCCATCGGTTGCAATCACGATTGATAACACAGGCAAACCGGAAGGGTGGAGATCTGTACGTT
>DATCZZ010000278.1:0-3715 GCA_036525635.1 Psychromonas sp.
GGTTAAATGTGAAGCGCTGCATTTTCAACATGCCGGGCATAGTTTCGGTGCCAATCTGCAGGACAAAATCACCCCCGAGTTTGTCCGTCAGGAAGTCGCCAGCGGCCGCGCGATAATCCCTTCCAATATTAACCATCCTGAACTGGAGCCGATGATTATTGGCCGTAACTTCCTGGTGAAAGTGAATTCAAATATTGGTAACTCCTCGGTCAGCTCCTCCATTGAAGAGGAAGTTGAAAAGCTGGTGTGGTCAACACTGTGGGGCGGTGACACGGTAATGGATCTCTCTACCGGGCGTAACATTCATGAAACCCGCGAGTGGATCATGCGTAACTCTCCCGTGCCAATCGGCACTGTGCCAATTTATCAGGCGCTGGAAAAAGTAAACGGCGTCGCAGAAAACCTAACCTGGGAAGTCTTCCGTGATACCTTAATTGAGCAGGCTGAGCAGGGTGTCGATTATTTCACTATTCACGCCGGGGTGTTATTGCGTTTTGTGCCGATGACCGCAAAACGGGTTACCGGGATCGTTTCTCGTGGCGGTTCCATCATGGCAAAATGGTGTCTGTCGCATCATAAGGAAAACTTTGCCTACCAGTATTTCCGCGAAATTTGCGAAATCTGCCAGCAGTATGATGTGGCACTCTCCTTAGGTGACGGTCTGCGTCCGGGCTCCATTGCCGATGCCAATGACCAGGCGCAATTTGCCGAACTGGAAATTTTAGGTGAACTGACCAAAGTTGCCTGGGAATATGATGTGCAGGTGATTATTGAAGGCCCAGGTCATGTGCCGATGCAGATGATTAAAGAAAATATGGATAAACAGTTAACGGATTGTTTTGAAGCGCCTTTCTATACCTTAGGCCCGCTAACGACTGATATCGCACCGGGTTATGATCATATCACCTCTGGTATCGGCGCTGCGCAAATCGGCTGGTACGGCTGTGCCATGTTATGTTATGTGACACCGAAAGAGCATCTTGGTTTGCCGAATAAAGATGATGTAAAGGTCGGGCTGATCACTTATAAATTGGCGGCACATGCTGCCGATTTGGCAAAAGGCCATCCCGGCGCGCAAATCCGAGATAACGCTCTGTCGAAAGCGCGTTTTGAGTTCCGCTGGGTGGATCAGTTCAATCTCGGTTTAGATCCGGTCACTGCGCGTGAGTATCATGATCAGACCCTGCCGCAGGAATCAAATAAAGTGGCGCATTTTTGCTCCATGTGCGGCCCTAAGTTCTGCTCCATGAAGATCACCCAGGATGTACGCGCATTTGCAGAGCAGTTAGATAGCGGTGAAATTTCTATTAAGCTGTTAGATGAGACGGTCACCATGACTGCGCAGCAGGGGATGCAGGAGAAAGCCAAAGAGTTTAACGAATCGGGGGCAGAGATATACCAGCCGGTTAACCTGCAGGTCGAGTCTGTATAAGTTAACCATCAAACTATTGGGTCTGGGTAGATAAAATATGAATAATATTGTTTGGACAATTGCTGGTTCGGATTGCAGCGCGGGGGCTGGAATCCAGGCGGATCTGCATACCTTTAAAGCCTTAGGTGCTGACGGTTGTAGCGTGATCAGCGCAGTCACTGCGCAGAATTCGCAACAGCTAAGTCTGGTTGAAAGTGTTTCGGCAGAGATGTTCAGCGCGCAAATTCGCTCTCTGGCGGAGGATATGCCGGCCAAAGTGATTAAAATTGGTTTGCTTGCCAGTATTGAGCATGTGCAGATTCTTGCAGCTAAATTGCGCGAATTTAAACAGAGTTGGCCCGTGGCGCCTTTTGTGATTTACGATCCGGTTGCGGTTGCCTCTACAGGCGATAATATGGCCGAAGATGGCATGGTTGCGGTGATTAAATCAGATTTGCTGCCCCTAATTGACCTGTTAACTCCCAATGCCAATGAGGTATTGATGCTGTGTGGGCATGCACTGATCAGCGGTGAGTCATTAAAGCCTGCCGCTGAAAAATTAATTTCCATGGGCTGTAAAAGTGTCCTGATCAAAGGGGGACACTTCCCGCTGGTGGATAAAATAGCGCTTGATTACTGGACTGACGGCAAGCGCGAAATCGCCTTATCCAGTGAGCGGTTAAGCGACGTGCATGGTCATGGAACCGGGTGCGTTTTAGCCAGCGCCATCGCTGCGACACTGGCTTTAAATTATCCCATTGAAGATGCATTAGTCGTTGCCAAAGCCTATCTGAATCAGGGGTTGAAAGCCTCAAAAGCGCTCGGTAAAGGGGAGGGCTCCTTGGCGCACAAAGGCTGGCCGGCAAACAAAGCTGATTTTCCGGAAGTGGTCCTACCTGAGTCGAAAATCGGTTATGAATTAGATCTGCCGGGCACACTGGAGGCAGGCCCGGGTTTTGCTTCCTGCGGCACCTTGAAGCTGGGGTTATATCCGGTTCTGGACAGTGTTGAATGGCTGGAAAAAGTCCTGAAATTGGGGGTTAAAACCCTGCAGCTGCGTATTAAAGATAAACAGCCTGAGCAGGTTGAGGAGCAGATTATCGCGGCCATCGCACTCGGCAAAAAATACCAGGCGCGCTTATTTATTAATGATTACTGGCAGCTGGCGATCAAGCACCAGGCTTATGGTGTGCACCTTGGTCAGGAGGATATGGAGATCGCCGATCTGCCCATGATCGCCGATGCCGGATTGCGCTTAGGGCTCAGTACCCATGGTTATTATGAGATATTACGCGCGCAGCAGCTCAAACCAAGTTATATCGCGCTTGGCCATATTTTCCCGACGCAAACCAAAGAGATGCCGTCGGATCCGCAGGGCTTGGAGCGTCTGCACAAATATGCCTCTTTACTCGAAGGTACGGCGACCGTCGCCATTGGCGGCATTAATCTGCAGCGTGCGCCGGCTGTTTGGAAAACAGGGGTAGGCAGTATTGCCGTTGTTACCGCCATTACCCTGAGTGATGATCCCAAGGCGGTTATTGCATCTTTTAATCAGGTGATGCAGTAAACAATAAGAGCGGGTGAGGCATCCATTCAGGGATGCTTAGCCGCAGCTTAACCTATTCATTAATGAGATTAAGGTAAATCATGTTAACTGATGCTGAAATATTACGTTATAGCCGTCATCTGTTATTGGAAGATGTTGGTGAGTCAGGGCAGATCGCTTTGAAATCGGCCAAGGTGCTTATTATCGGTATGGGCGGACTCGGCTCTCCCGCTGCACTGTATCTGGCTGCTGCGGGGGTGGGAACCCTAGTGTTGTCTGATTTTGACAGTTTAGAGGTGAGCAATCTGCAACGGCAAATAGCCTATCAAAACAGCGATATCGGCGCGCAAAAAGTCACTCTGATGAAACAGCGCTTGGAGGCGCTTAACCCTGAAGTACGGGTACGCAGCATTAATACAAAAATGGGTGAATCACAACTAGCTATGGAGTTGATGCTGGCGGATCTGGTCTTGGACTGCACCGATAATATGGCCAGCCGGCAGATGATCAACCGGGCTTGTGTACAGGCGAAAACCCCGTTAATTGTAGGCGCTGCGATCCGCCTGGAAGGGCAGCTGATGTTTTTTGACCACCGTCAGGCCGATGCCGCCTGTTATCACTGTTTATTCCCAAATAGTCAAGAGCAGGTGCTGAACTGCAGTAATTCCGGGGTGCTTGGCCCAGTGGTCGGCACTATCGGCACACTGCAGGCGCTGGAGGCGATTAAGTATCTCACCGGTTTACCTTCCGGCATTAAC
>DATCZZ010000279.1:0-2037 GCA_036525635.1 Psychromonas sp.
TTATCGATCATCACCTGCGGATCGATACCGTTATTTTTAGACTTAGACATTTTGCTCATGCCGTCATAAATAACCGCCTGACCATCTTTAGTTTGAGCTGCAACCACTTTACCTTTGTCATCTGTTTCAGTGATAACATCATTCGGTGAAACCCAAACTTTACCGCCTTTTTCATCTTCGTAGTAGTAAGCATCAGCTAATACCATACCCTGCGTCAGCAGCTTTTTGTATGGCTCATCGCAGTTAACCAAGCCAAAATCACGTAACAATTTATGGAAGAAACGTGAGTATAAAAGGTGCAATATCGCATGTTCGATACCACCAATATACTGATCTACAGGTAGCCAGTAATTGGCTTTTTCAGGATCCAGCATTTTGTCGTCACTTTGCGGAGAACAGTAACGTGCGTAATACCAGCTTGACTCCATAAAAGTATCAAATGTATCTGTTTCGTGAAATGCGGGTTGACCTTTATAAGTCGTTTTTGCCCACTCAGGATCCGCTTTTATAGGTGAAATGATACCGTTCATATGCACGTCTTCAGGCAGCACGACAGGCAGCTGATCTTCCGGCACAGGTACGACAGTTCCATCTTCCAAGTTTAACATCGGAATCGGTGCACCCCAGTAACGCTGACGGGAAACACCCCAGTCACGTAGACGGAAGTTAACTTGACGCTTACCTTTATTGTCAGCCACTAGTTTTGCTTCAACGGCTGCAAATGCGGCAGTAAAATCTAAACCGTCAAAATCACCGGAATTAAAACAGATCCCTTTTTCTGTATAAGCTTCTGTCGATATATCAACGTCACAATCAACCGGTTTGATAACGGCTTTAATCTCTAAACCGTACTCTTTAGCAAATTCATAATCGCGCTGATCATGTGCAGGTACCGACATGACAGCACCAGAGCCATAGCCCATCAGCACAAAGTTCGCCGTCCAGATTGGTACTTCCTGACCAGTAATCGGGTGGATAGCTTTAAGGCCGGTATCAACGCCTTCTTTATCCATGGTGGCAATTTCAGCTTCAGCTAACTTTACGTTTTTACATTTTTCACAGAATGCCGCAAGTGCCGGATTATTTTTAGCGGCAGCAAGTGCCAGCGGGTGCTGCGCAGCAACAGCAACATAAGTCACGCCCATTACCGTGTCAGGACGCGTTGTGTAAACAGAGAATGTTTCGTCGCTGCCGCTTACTTTAAAGTCCATCTCTATGCCTTCAGAGCGGCCAATCCAGTTGCGCTGCATGGTGCGAACCTGCTCAGGCCACTCTTCAAGTTGATCTAAATCATCTAATAACTCTTGTGCATAGGCAGATATTTTAATAAACCACTGCGGGATCTCTTTTTGCTCTACAAGTGCGCCACTGCGCCAACCTCGGCCGTCAATAACCTGCTCATTAGCAAGCACAGTCTGGTCAACAGGATCCCAGTTAACTGTCGCCATCTTTTTGTAAACTAACTCTTTTTCGACCAGTTTAGTGAAGAACCATTGCTCCCAGCGGTAATATTCCGGCTGGCATGTTGCCAGTTCACGACTCCAATCATAACCAAAACCTAACTGTTTAAGCTGGGTTTTCATATATTCAATATTTTCGTAAGTCCAGCCGGCAGGTGCCGTATTGTTTTTAATGGCTGCATTTTCAGCCGGCAGACCAAATGCATCCCAACCCATAGGCTGCATTACATTTTTTCCCTGCATACGCTGATAACGGGAAACTACATCACCGATAGTGTAGTTGCGTACGTGACCCATGTGTAATTTTCCACTTGGATAGGGAAACATTGATAGGCAGTAATATTTTTCTTTGGAAGGATCTTCTGTTGCTTTAAAAGATTGGTTTTCGTCCCATAAGTTTTGGAATTTGTTTTCAATCGTTTTAGGATTATATAACTCTTGCATCTTAATTCTGCCTAGCAATAATAAATGAATTACTGACCCAAGTAATTTGAGCCTCAATAGGGCGTAAGGATACAGGAGCAAAGACTTAGCAACAATAACTATGAGAAAGAAGGCCGATTTTTTGAAGTTTAAG
>DATCZZ010000280.1:0-2237 GCA_036525635.1 Psychromonas sp.
TCCAAGCCGATAAAAGGTAATAGTTTTTTTATTTGTCCAGCGGTCGGGATATTGTCTGAACCATCAAAATGCCAGGCTTGCCTTAATACACCCGAGGTGATATCAAATAGACCGTCACTGAGCTGATGACACTGATAAGCAAAATTTAGTAATAAACTGGTTTCTTCATCCAGAAGGATCCTTTTTCCGTCACTGTTATTAATCCGGTAGACAATATTAGTGGTCAGATAACGGCTATATTTTTCTTCGATCCGTTTTGCTTCATAAAAGACGGCGTTAATGATACGTTCGGCCAAGGTTCTTTGCTTACACTCCACCAGCACTTCGCAATCGCTCGCCATTGCATTGAAGCGGCCAATAAAACCAGCCGCGTTGTTTTGTTTATTTATTGTCAGCATTTTTAACATGCAACCTTTTCCAACAATTAAAATACGTAACTGTACTGTACGATAAATGCATCAAGGGTCGGGAATAAATCATAATTTTTCTGAATACCAATCGCACCATCGGTATGTTGTTCACCGTCCTGATGATAATACTCTAAACGCACAGTGTTTTGATGACCGTCAGCAGTTTTGAAACCCACTTTAATCCCAAGTGTTGATGCCCACATCTCAGCTAAACGATAATCAGATGTTAAATAGGAATTAATTCCCGCTGCCATACTTTCACTGATACTTGGGTAATAAAAATCAGCGGCACTTTGCATATAATAGCGGATGCCCGGCTCGATATACCGTTTTTCCGGTAGCTTAAGTCAAAAGTATTTGATTTAACGCCCCAGTCATCCCACATATACCGGTAGGAAAAATCCCCAGAGTCTGCACCGAAGGCTCGTTTTATTTTTCCATAGAGGCTGTGTTTCCTGCGCTCATCCGGTCGGTTTTCATACAGATAGTTTCCCGGCAATGAATCCCCTGCAACTAATTCTCCGGTTAAATCATCTATGACAGAGGTGATTTTATAGGGGTCGTTATGGTATCCGGTTGACTGAGAGTAACCATAGTTAAACACTTTGATTGTTTCCCGGTTAATAACTTGCGTGATACCGGATAAAACTTCACCCCAAAAGCGGGTATCATCACTTTTGCCTTTATTTTGTGGAAAATCTGCGGCCTGCATTTGCGAGAGAGGGGCAGGAATGCCGCCGACCGGGGAAATAAAATCATACTCACCGCTAACACCAATACTTAAGGTGCTGTTACGGTTATTAAAGTCATGTAAATAGGTTGTACTTAATGCGCTGGAAAAGAAATCATACTCTTTAGATATATTACCTCCCCAGATCATTTTATCCATGCGCCCAATATCATGTTAGTAAGAACCGCTTAAACTGACACGTGTATCATGGAAGGTATCATCTAAGGGTGTTTCACCAGCGGAGGCCTGATAACTGCCACTGCCGGATGGTCTAGTAAAAGTTTGTATCTGGTCCGAAGGAGCCGCACCATTTGGCGAAGCCCCCGTCAGCGCATCAACCACCAATCTAAAGCTCACAACGCTATTATCGTCAAAGGTTTTACTGGTGCTTATTACGGGTTCAATAGTGGTAACACGATCGACTTCACTATAACCTAAGATAGCAACCTCTGTTTCCCAACCTGTAAAGTAGGTTTTCATCGAATCAGCTTGCGCTATTGTTGAGGCTCCCAGCAAACAAGCCGTGGCACTCTTAAGCAAGTGACTAATCTTTTGGGGTTAATTTACTAATTGCATCCACAAGCTCCGCCACTAGAACCGGATCCGCCGCTGCTTGCTTCTTTACTAAAATAGATATGGTCATCAAAGGCGCTGTCTAATGGTGCATTATCAATCGCCATATCATCACGTGCCAAGATATCCCGTTCCCAAGGTTCAACCCCCAAAGAGCTGCACCCACTGTTGAAAACACTTAACGATAAACTCAGGAGTAAAAGTTTATTCATAAGCTATCCCTAGTTCAGTTGCTGTTTTCTAATTGATTTAATAAGGTCACAATATTTGTTTCATAGTTGGAGACTTCACTTTTTTTAAAACCGAGATGTTTATCGGTTAACTCCCCCTCACCGGAAAAAAGATAGGAACTCGGCATCGCGGTAATTTTATATTTTTGGGCCAGCACCCCTTTGGGGTCGGAATAGAGCAGGAAAGAGGCAGGAAAACGCTTCACAAACTGTTCGGCTTTTTTAACCTCTCTATCGAGATTAACAGCGATAATCACCAGTCCTTTATCCTGATATTTCGCCTGCATCTCGTTT
>DATCZZ010000281.1:0-5126 GCA_036525635.1 Psychromonas sp.
AAAGAGGCTCAGAAGTTAGCTGAAAATGGTCAGGTTTTAAGCACAGATAGGAGCCGGTTGTTTGTGATTTTGCAATTACCGCAGCACGGTTAATCGCATGTTCCAATTCACGCACATTACCGGGCCAAGGATAATGCAGAATAAGAGTAATGGCAGCGGGATCAATAGATAAATTTGCAAAACCCAGTTTTCCCCGGCAGCGTTCGGCAAAAAATCCCGATAATAAAACCACGTCATTGCCCCTCTCTCTTAGCGGCGGGACCTGTACAGGAAAAACATTTAATCTATGGTAAAGATCGGCGCGAAAACGTCCCGCTTTTACCTCCTCATGCAATGCCCGGTTGGTTGCCGCGACAATACGGGTATTCACTTTTAAACTTTTCTCATCGCCGACCCGTTGTATATCGCCATATTGTAAAGCGCGTAATAGCTTGGCTTGTAGAGAGAGTGGCAGTTCGCCGACTTCATCTAAAAAAAGTGTACTGTTATTGGCCAGCTCAAACTTGCCTTTACGATCGCTTATTGCGCCGGTAAAGGCGCCTTTCACATGTCCGAAAAGCTCACTTTCCGCGACCGACTCCGGCAGCGCCGCACAGTTTAAATAGATTAAGCTATTTTCACTACGCGCTGACTGCGCATGGATAGATGCAGCGACCAGCTCTTTACCGACACCGGTTTCTCCCGTGACCAGGACCGACAGCTCGGTATCTGCAACCGCTTTAATCTGAGACTGCAGATCTAAAATGCCCTGAGATTGCCCGATCATCTCTGTGGGCTGCTGAATAAAAGCGTCATGCGCATCGAGATTGCCGAACATGCCGGTCTGGTTTTCCAGTTTTTCCATTAACAGCGAGGTATGCAGACTTGCCGCTGCAAGTGCGCTGATAATGCGCAGATCCTGATTGCTGAATTTTTCAAACTGGCCGGGATCAAATGCATCTATTGTCAGCGCACCGATCAAGTGATCATTGGCAAGAAGCGGCAGACCAATACAGGAGTGCACGTTTAATTCATCTTTATGGTTGGGGATAAGTCCGTCATAAGGATCAGGCAGTTTGCTGTCTGCCGGAAAACGCACAATATCCCCGGCTCTGGCAATCGCCTCCAGCCTGGGATGCTCTTGAATATTAAAACGACGCCCTAAGACCTCCTCATAAAGTCCATTGATAGCCAGAGGGGAAAAATGTTGCTCTTGAAAGGCCAGCAGTGCCGATGCATCACAGTTAAACAGCTTGCGGATAACAGAAAGCAGCCGCTCAAATCTGTCCCGGCTGGAGACACTATTGGTCAAATCAATGGCTAATTGTGTTAATGCCTGATGTTTATTGCCCATATTGCACCTACATTTTAAATATTACAAAATGTCATTATGACACAGCAACTGTTCAAATGACATTAATTTAAAATTGTCATTATGACATCTCCCACACCGAAATTTAATTTAATCTGTTTTAAATCAATCAGTTAAAAATATGGCACGCAGTATGCTTTAGATAAATTATCTTTTTAATTTTTTTTATAAATAATATAGGTATAGATATGACAATGCACATTAAAAATAACATTCACTGGGTTGGTCAACGTGACTGGGAGATCTTGGATTTTCACGGTACGGAATACAAAACAACCAAAGGGACCAGTTATAACAGTTATCTTCTCCGTGAACAAAAAAATGTTTTAATCGATACCGTCGATCATCGTTTCAGTCTGCAGTTTATTCAAAACCTGGAGATGGAAATTGATCTGCATAAAATTGATTATATCGTTATTAATCACGCTGAAGAAGATCACTCTGGCGCGTTAGCGGCATTAATGGCTAAAATTCCCGATACACCGATTTACTGTACAGAAAATGCGATCGATTCTATTACTGGTTTGCACCATCATCCGGAGTGGAATTTTAATGTGGTTAAAACCGGCGATACGCTCGATATTGGTAATGGCAAACAATTAATCTTTGTGGAAACACCGATGCTGCACTGGCCTGACAGTATGATGACCTATCTAACGGAAGATGCGGTACTGTTTAGCAACGATGCCTTTGGCCAGCACTACTGTGACGAGCGTCTGTTTAATGATCAAGTTGATCAGACTGAATTGATGGATCAGTGTTTACGTTATTACGCAAATATCTTAACGCCATTCAGTGCGCTGGTGACCGCTAAAATTCAAGAGGTGCTTAGCTTTAATCTGCCGGTGGATATTATCGCCACCTCGCACGGTGTGGTTTGGCGTGAAGATCCAACGCAGATTATTCATCAATATCTGCAGTGGGCTGATAATTATCAGGAAGATCGCATCACCATTTTTTATGATTCCATGTCTAACAATACGCGCATGATGGCCGATGCCGTTGCACAAGGGATCCACGATATCGATCCTGTGGTTTCGGTAAAAGTGTTTAATGTTGCCCGCCATGATAAAAATGAAATACTGGCCAATGTATTCCGTTCTAAAGGGATTTTAGTGGGGTCATCGACCATGAACAACGTTATGATGCCGAAGATTGCGGGTATGCTCGAAGAGATTACCGGCCTGCGTTTTAAAGATAAGAAAGCCGGTGCATTCGGCAGTTACGGCTGGAACGGCGGCGCAGTGGACCGCATTCATACGCGTCTCACCGATGCCGGGTTTGAAACCATTATCGGCTTAAAAGCAAAATGGAAACCCGATGGAAAAGCGATGCGCGAGTGTCGCGAGCATGGCCGCCAAATTGCAAAAAACTGGGCATGGCATGATCTGAGCAATGTCAAGTCGATTACATCTTCAGGCGCGACTGAGTCGGTTCAATCAGCAGTATGTGTTCAGCCAAGTACAACTCCTCAGACAAGTGATGCGGCAAGCAATAATCAGCAGGTCAGTGACTCACAAGAGATGTTATGCACTGTCTGCAACTGGGTCTATGAACCGGCACTGGGTGAGCCTAATCAGGATGTTGAGCCGGGTACGCCGTGGAACGCAGTGCCTGATTTCTTCCTCTGTCCGGATTGCGGACTTGGTAAAGACGTATTTGTACCGGTGCAAGGGAGGAAAGCATCATGAGTGCACCTATCATTATCATCGGCAGCGGATTTGCTGCCTATCAACTGATTAAAACTATCAGACGTACGGATCAGAGCCAACCGATCTCTGTTTTTACCCTCGATGAGGGACACGATTACAATAAACCTGATTTAAGCCATGTATTCAGCAAACGGCAGAGCAGCGCGGATCTGATCCGCATGTCCGGGCAGGACTTTGCCGCTGAGAACAAGATCACTTTGCACGCCTTCACTGAGGTTGAAAGTATCGCCACGGATAAACAGGAAGTTTTTGTTAAAGGTGTTGCATATCCTTACGCAAAACTTGTTTTGGCCACTGGTGCAAAAACATTTATCCCGCCGATGCAGGGGAATGCCACAGACGATGTGATCACCTTAAACAGTCTTCGCGAGTTTGAAAGTGCGCAGCTGCAGCTGCAGAGCGCGCAGCGCGTACTGGTGATCGGTGCCGGGCTGATCGGCACTGAAATTGCCATGGATCTTGCCAGCAGCGGTAAAAACGTGGTGGTGGTTGATCCCAGCAAAAGCCTGATGGCAAATATGCTGCCGGATCTGGTTGCGAGTGCATTACAAAAAAACATGCTTGAAACAGGCATTATTTTTGAGCTGCAACGGACCATCAGCTCGCTTAATCATACCGAATCAGGGATTTGTGTCACGCTCAGTTCCGGTGACACGCACCTTGTGGATTGTGTTATTTCTGCGGCAGGATTAAAGGCCAATGTCGGTCTGGCAAAAAAATCCGGTTTAGCAGTGAAAAATGGTCTGCTGGTTAATCAGCAGCTGCAGACCTCGGCGAACAATGTCTATGCACTAGGAGATTGCGCGGAGATTAACGGCAAGGTGATGGCCTATTTGCAGCCGATTATGCTGAGCGCCAATGCGTTAGCTAAAACTTTATTAGATCAGCCGACAGACTTAAAGCTGCCGGCAATGCTGGTCAAGGTAAAAACACCACGGATGCCTATTCAATTGGGCGGCAATACCGTTATCGGAGTTACCTCCTGGCAGGTTGATATTGATGTTCAGGGGTGCTCGGTAAAGGCCTATAACGAGCAGAAAGAGATGGTGGGGTTTGTGGTAACCGAAGGGCATATGAAAAATGCCTTCCCGATGCTCAGAGCTCTGCCGGCAAATTTGTAAAATAGATAAAACAGCAGGCTGTTATTTAACAAAGCCTGCAGCCTTATAAATTTAGGAGAAAATTATGACTCATCAAAGTATTCCGGCCAACTGGACAATTCAACGTTCAACCCCGTTTTTCACTAATAAGAATGTGCCCAGTGCGCTGTTAACTCACCATAATACTGCTGAAGGTGTTTTCGGACAGTTATGTGTTATGGAAGGTGTGGTGACTTATTATGGTTTTGCGAACAGCGAAGCAACCGAGCCGCAAGTTAAAGTGGTAATTAAAGCGGGACAGTTTGCCACCAGCCCTCCTCAGTACTGGCACAAAATAGAATTAAGCGCGGATGCGCAGTTCAATATCAACTTCTGGTCTGATCAAGATAAAACAGGTCAGGCTATGTACCATAAAAAATAACCGGCTAAAACTGTTACCAAAGACTCTGTCTTGACACACAAACTACTTGGAGAGAGAGATTTCCATTGCTATTAATGCCGTTTCATCGCCATGCAGTAACCCACTACATTTGAAACGGCAAACTTTGGAGGGACACTCAAACAAATATGCACATGATCTTTCTTTAAATGCCCTTCTTCGATTATTGCTCCTTTTCTTTTCGCTAATGCATGAAACGTTTCACCTAAGTATTTTCTAATCACGTCATATAGCAACTTTGGTCTTTTTTTAGGGATAAATACAATATGGTATTTACAATCCCCAGCGGGTATGAAACAGGCTCTTATCAAGAGTCTAATTATTTCAAGCGCTCTTCGAGCTTGCCACAGAAACAATAAATCCAGTGACAGAAACTGCAACTGGATTTATTAAATGACAACTTTTACAGCAAGTTACCATCTTCAGTAGCTTCTTGTTCAGTTTGCTCTTTTTCTTCGTGACCAGTACCGCCACATTGTCCGCAACAGCTCATAATATTCTCCTCTTGATTAAGTTGTTGGTAT
>DATCZZ010000282.1:0-3784 GCA_036525635.1 Psychromonas sp.
TGGATTCCGCGATCGTTTTATTGGCATTATCTACCTGATAAATAAATTCTAAGAATAATAAGCCAGGGTCTTTTGATGTTGGATCTCCTGCTAATTTAATCACGGTTGCCTTGTTACTTGTTAATGTATTTCTTTGCATAAGGTCAGCCCATCCACTCGCCTCAAAAGGCTGCTTTAGTATCTGAGAATTAGAGATTTTCTTTTTAAAATATGCAGGATTAATCGCGCTTCTTTCCGTATTGATAAACAGCATAAAATCATTTTCGATGAAAGTTAGTTGGTAATTTTCACCTTGCACCGGGGAGATGCTTAGTTCTAATAAGTATTTGTTTTCTATTATTTTTGCTATTTTTTTTGTGGCTGATTGGGGCATTGCCAATTGAAAAGAAAAGTGTTGTTCCGGCTCTTTACAATCCAAGCCAGAAATGGAAATGGTTGATAGGTGCTGAGAATAAAAAATTAATCGATTTTGCTGATGTAGGTATTGAATATGAATACCATCGGTTGATTGAGCATGAGTTGTATTATTTTTTGGCGATTTTACTGACTGGGCAATCATTGATGCATTTACTAGATGAGCAGATAACCTTTCCCCGGAAATAGTAGAGGCTATATTGCTTGCTATTAATGATGGAGGTCTCGCTAGGGGTGGAAATTGTATTTTGGTCTTGAACGGTATTGTCAACTTAACAACACCTCAACCAATTGTGCGATAATCTGTTGATGAAAAATTCAAATATCTATGCAGGATATCGTTATCCAGCCCAAATCATAAGCCACGCAGTTTGGCTTTATCATCGTTTTACGCTCAGCTTTCGTGATATTGAAGAGTTATTTTCAGCTAGAGGGATTGTTGTTAGTTATGAGACGATTCGTCAGTGGTGCAAAAAGTACGGCTCAAGCTATTGTAAACAGATAAAAAAGAACCGAGGACAGCTTGGTGATACATGGTATCTGGATGAGGTATTCATTAAGATTAATGGCGTTTTACATTATTTGTGGCGAGCAGTAGATCAAGATGGTGACGAAATCGATATTTTGGTTCAGAAACGTAAAGATAAAAAAGCAGCAATGCGATTTTTTAAAAAGCTATTAAAAGGGCAGGAAGGTACACCGTTAAAGGTTGTTACCGATAAATTTAAAAGCTACTCTGCTGCAAAAAATGCATTAATTCCAAGCATAGAGCACTCTACGGTTCAATATGAAAACAACCGATGTGAGTTATCGCATCAGCCTACTAGGCAGCAAGAAAAACAGATGCGGAAATTCAAATCCCATGGGCAAGCTCAACGTTTTCTGAGTTGCCATGGAGTAGTAAATAACTTGTTTCGACCTGGTCGCCATTTACTCAAAGCTAAAAATTATCGTACTTTCCGCGATCGTTCCTTCGCAGAATGGAATAGGGTTAGTTGCGTCCAAAATTTAGATTAAGGTGTGTTTAGTCGAATTTACTCGGCCCAACCAGATAAGTTGACAGTACCCTATTCGGCGCTGCGGCGATCGATCCTCGCGTATTTCAGCATATCAGATAAGGCATATGAATTCGATCTTGCGACTGCATAAGTGTTTCCAACCGATCCGTTCGGGCCAATGCCAGTCGCTAAGTTACTGAACAATGTGGCATTGCCACATAACAAAGTGCAGCGGCCGACGGCCAACCTGTTTTGCGAGCTGCCTGGCAGATGTCAGCCATGAAGTCCGGTTCGGTCGCATATCAGTCATTTGCCAGGGTATAATAGGCTCAGGCATTATTTAATTTAGATATTTAAAGTGAACAAATTAATACAGTGCTGTCAGGTTCCGATTCGGCGATGGCACCTGAATGCTAGAGCCGGTATTGTGGGGTGATCTGACTGAACTGAAGATTCAAGCTTTCACTGAGGGGCTTTTTAATATAGAGGATCAATAAACCGGGTCGGATCCCTCATGACTCATCCATTGCGCGACGGGATAGACAAGGATTACATATGGTAAATACCAAAATGAGAAAGATAATTGCTGTTGGGTCGGTCGTTATTCTCTTGTTAGTGGAATTTAGTATGTTCCGCGACTTCTTTTACCCGTTTCGGACTTTGTGGGAGCAGGGAAGGAAAATCGAGTTATTCCTGTCGTTGATCTTATTGCTCTGGTGTCTGGTAGGTGCGTTTTTTGTTTTCTTTAGTGGCCGAAGTCTCCTTAGAAAAATAACATTACCGTTTTTTCTGTTTTTCTTTCTCTTTAATATCGGTTCATACAATATCTCAAACTCGCCCATTGATTTTCAGCAGTCGACCCTGATTGTGGATTACTTCCAATGGTGGTTTTGGGAGGTGGTTGAGAATTTCGGCCTGGCTGCACTGCCTCTACTCATACTCCTTGTTCCGGTTATTGTTTTTGTTGAGCGTTTACCCATTCTTTCAAAAGTAAGCTTCCCCAAGAAGGCCTATTTTGTCCCAATAAGTGCAGTCATATTCACTACTATTGCTCTGCAATATAGTAATGGCTTGGTCGACAGATACCCCTCTTTCTTCAGAATTCCCTCACTGCTGGTGTATGCCAGTCAAAGCCAGCTTTACGATGGCCAACGATCGGCAGTTGCTTACTCGGGATATTTGACGCAGCAGGTCGATAAAATTGTCCTGATCGTGGATGAGAGTATCCGTGCTGATATTCTGGGGATCAATGCATCCCAAAAAGATACGACACCCTACCTTTCCTCTCTGAAAACAGGGATGGTGGATTTCGGTGAGGCAGCTGCTTCGACAAACTGCAGTGATTATTCCAACCTCATTCTCAGGACGGGCCTCAAAAAAGGTAATATTCCAGATCAGGAGCAAATGAGCTTAAAGGAACCTTCGATATGGCAGTACATGAGGAGGGCCGGGTATTACAATGTGTACCTGGATGCCCAGAGTAAAGAGGAATGGGCGAACTACCAGAACTTCATGAATGAACATGAGGCTTCGTTCATCGATAAAGTCTCCCGGCTTCGCCAGCAGGTCGCCTATGAAGGTGATGTGGTTGCGCGGGAAAAGTTAATTCATTATCTCAAGCAACCCGGCAAAACCTTTATCATGCTCAATAAATACGGGCTTCATTTTCCTTATTTCAGAAGCTATCCCGAAGCGTACAATATCTACAAACCTGCACTTGAGCAGGGTGAGCCAATGGATAACAGGAAAAAAGCCCTGAATTCTTATATGAATGGATTACGCTGGGCCGTCGACGACTGGTTCAAAGGCTTGTTATCCGAAAACGGGGATTTTCGACCCTACGTCATTATCTATACCAGTGATCATGGGCAAAATATTGTCGACGACGGAACATTGGCTACACACTGCAGGCCGAGAGCAAATCGTTTCGAAGGTATTGTGCCTATGGTGGTTTTCTCCAACGACGCGCTATTATTAGAGAGATTCAAGACGGTTCAAGCGACCAGTTACAACAAGACGAGCCACTTTCAGGTATTTCCGACGCTAATAAGACTTGCCGGTTACAAAGACTCGTGGGTCAGGGGCCATTACGGGGCATCCCTGAGTGAGCCCCCTGGTACCATGCCTGATTTTTTCGTGGGAGATCTCCACGGGCGTGGTTCTGTCAGGCATTGGGTCTCCATATTTCCCACAAATACTGAAAGTGACTAGGGGTTTTGAGTACGGATGTGATAGATAAGAATGTCGAGCTCTAACATGGCAAATTCAGCTGACGCAAAAAATGCGCGGCTGATTTGCGGCGTCAGGCACACACTCAAATTCATTATATTTTGGGGAATGACATGTCAGTAAAGACGGGTAAGGAAGAGGCT
>DATCZZ010000283.1:0-3681 GCA_036525635.1 Psychromonas sp.
TCAGGCCGGGCGCGATAAGTTTAAGCAAGAATTAGAAGAAACGCATGACCTGTTTAAACAATTTGTTACCCAGCAGCGCAGCCAAATTGATATTGATAAAGTTGTCACCGGTGAACATTGGTATGGTTTACAAGCAATACAGCGAAACCTGGTTGATCAAATATCTACCAGTGATGATTATTTGCTGGGACAGTTGGATAGCCGTCATATTATTCAAATAAAATACATTCAGCGTAAAAAGTTTGCAGACAAACTTGGGCATGCAGTGACAGTTGCCTTTGAAAATACCCTCTTAAAAATATTTCAAATGAAGTCTAATCAATTAGTTAAATAGTAGTGCTATTTTTAAACGAATATAAAAGTCAGCTTAAATAAAGTTGACTTATTTACCTAAAACAGTGCGTTTTTGAAAATATATGTTGCTATTCCGTTAAAGTTTGGATTATATAAAAAGGAAATTCACCAGAAGAATATAAATTTAAGTTTCTTTTCTCGATTATGACTATTTGGGTATATAAGTATTATGAGCAAATCACTTGTTATTGTGGAGTCTCCAGCAAAAGCAAAAACTATCAATAAATATCTAGGCAAAGATTTCATTGTAAAATCAAGCATAGGTCATATTCGAGATCTTCCAACCAGCGGCAGCGCAAAGAAAAAGATAGATGCCAAAGTGGCTAAATCTTTAGCTGGTTTGACAGAAGCTAAAAAAGCGAAAGAAAAAGCAAAACGCGCACAAGATGCGCTGGTAACAAGAATGGGTATAGATCCCAACAATGATTGGAAAGCCAATTATGAAATTCTGCCTGGCAAAGAAAAAGTTGTCAGTGAATTACAAAAACTTGCAAAAGATGCGCCTACTATCTATCTCGCAACCGATTTGGACAGAGAGGGGGAGGCAATCGCGTGGCATTTACGCGAAGTGCTTGGTGGCGATCATGAAAAATATCAGCGCGTTGTATTTAATGAAATCACAGAGAGTGCTATCCATGAAGCATTTCAACACCCCACTGAACTGAATATTGACGGTGTAAATGCCCAGCAAACCCGTCGTTTTTTAGATCGGGTCGTTGGTTTTATGGTTTCCCCGTTACTTTGGAAAAAGGTGGCGCGGGGGTTATCTGCCGGGCGGGTGCAATCCGTTGCGGTGCGCTTAATCGTTGAACGTGAAAGATTAATTAAAGCCTTTAATCCCGTTGAATTCTGGGATCTTCATGCCGATCTACAAGATGCAACTAAATCTGATTTGCGTTTAGAGGTATTTAAAGAAAAGGGTCACGCGTTCAAACCGGTAAGCGAAAAAGAGACGCTTAAAGCGGTAGAGAAGCTCAAATCAGCAGAATATAAATTAGTTTCCCGTGAAGACAAGCCCACTAAGAGCAAAGCGAGTGCTCCCTTTATCACTTCTACACTGCAACAGGCCGCCAGCACCCGTTTAGGTTTTGGTGTTAAAAAGACTATGATGTTGGCACAGCGTCTCTATGAAGCCGGTTATATCACTTATATGCGTACCGATTCGACCAACCTGAGTAAAGATGCAGTGGCAAGTGCGCGCGACTTTATTGCCAGTGAATTCGGTGATAATTATTTACCAGCAGAGCCGCTGACTTATAGCAGTAAATCAGGTGCACAAGAAGCCCATGAAGCAATACGGCCCTCAGATGTTAATCAATTGGCTGCTTTGCTGGATGGAGTTGACCGTGATGCCCAACGTTTGTACGAATTAATTTGGCGTCAGTTTTTAGCCTGTCAAATGTTACCTGCTTTATATGATGCCACCACTTTAGTCGTACAGGCCGGTGATTATCAACTTCGCGCAAAGGGACGTACATTGCGCTTTGCCGGTTGGACAAAAGCTCAGCCTGTCGCAAAATCTCAGGTCGATGAAGTTCACTTCCCTGAGTTAAGCATCGGGGATACTCTGCACCTGATTCATTTAGATCCTAAACAGCATTTTACCAAACCACCGGCACGTTTCACAGAAGCCGCGTTAGTCAAAGAGCTTGAAAAACAGGGGATTGGTCGTCCATCCACCTATGCAAGCATCATCTCAACCATTCAAGATCGTGGTTATGTAAAAGCTGAAAAGCGCCGTTTTTATGCCGTAAAAATGGGCGAGATTGTTAGCGACCGCCTGAGTGAAAATTTTGTTGATTTAATGAGTTATGATTTCACTGCGCAAATGGAACGCAATCTGGACGCGATAGCGGAAGGTAAAGCCAATTGGAAAGAGCAATTAGATCATTTCTATCAGGATCTGACCAAGTTACTAGATAAAGCGGAACTGCCTCCTGAAGAGGGGGGGATGCGCCTTAATGAACCTGTCCCTGTTGAAGAGATACGCTGCCCTACCTGCGGCAGAGCGATGGGAATAAGAACCGCTTCTACAGGGGTTTTCTTAGGCTGCTCCGGATACGCATTACCACCGAAAGAGCGTTGTAAAACAACGATCAATCTGGTCAATGGTGAAGAGGCCATTGATGTTTTATCAAGCGAGGATGTAGAAACCGCCGCGTTAATGGCCAAGCAACGCTGTCCAAAATGCGATATGGCAATGGACAGTTATCTGGTTGATGAAAAAAGAAAATTGCATGTTTGTGGTAATAACCCCCTGTGCGACGGCCATCTTGTTGAACATGGTGAATTTAAAATTAAAGGCTATGATGGTCCCGTTGTAGAGTGTGACAAATGTGGGCATGATATGCAGTTAAAAGACGGCCGGTTCGGTAAATACATGGGCTGCACTAATGAAGAGTGCAATAACACGCGTAAAATATTGCGCAGCGGTGAAGTTGCGCCACCAAAAGAAGATGCGGTACATTTAACCGAGTTACCCTGCGAACAAAGCGATGCCTACTTTATTCTCAGAGACGGTGCAGCAGGTCTTTTTCTTGCGGCTAGTACATTCCCTCGTTCTCGTGAAACGCGCGCCCCTAAGGTAGCTGAACTGGCTCGTTTTAAAGATCGAATTTCGCCAAAATTTTATTATTTAGCAGAAGCGCCAGAAACCGATCCGCAGGGCAATCCGGCAATCGTTCGTTACAGTCGGAAAAATAAAGAGCAGTATGTGATGACTGAGGTTGATACGAAGGCGACGGGCTGGACAGCAAGGTATATTGACGGCAAGTGGGTTGAAGAAAAAACCAAAAAGCGGGTTGTTAAAGCAAAGGCGACAAAAGCAACAAAGGAGTAAAACAGTTCGTCCACTCTTTGTAAGCGACAGACTCACTGTTTTGTATCAGATAAGGCAATGGTTATTACCTTATCTGATACAAATATGTTAAAAGTTTGCTACTACCTAATACAGTATCTTTTCCTCTTTATAATCTGCTGCACATGCATTCCGCTACGTCCCAGTAGCACGGCCAATTAATCATTCTAATATAATTCTAAACTGCCCGTTATTTTTCTCTGTAAACAAAGCGTTCAGCTTGAAAAAGTTGCCCACGGGGATACTTGAAACTTGTGAGCAAGCCGTTAAAACGTCATTTTCATTCATCCTTTTTTTTGATTTTAATCAAATTAATACAAGCGCCGCCTTAAATTGATTGAAATATGCCTTATCTTTGTCATAAGACTTTTTTAACATGCAAGCCAAATTTCAAACAGCTTTAATTTTTATCTTATTGTGTAGGGTCTGTTGACCTTTTTAAGGAGCGTTATTTATGGCTCAGTACTCCC
>DATCZZ010000284.1:0-2156 GCA_036525635.1 Psychromonas sp.
TGGGCCGGCTTTGGCGCAGCATTTGGACCTGTTTTGCTGCTTAGTTTATTCTGGAAGCGTATGAACCGTAATGGTGCTTTGGCAGGTATTCTGGTGGGCGGATTTACCGTGGTTATTTGGAAGCAAATGTCGGGTGGCATCTTTGATCTATATGAAATTGTACCGGGATTTATCCTGGCAACACTATCCGTGCTGCTCGTTAGCTTACTGAGTAGTCAACCTTCACAGAAGGTACAGAATAGGTTTGATGAATATGAAAAGAACCTTGTAGAATTTAACTAAGGCAATCTATAAAAGATTATTTTCTATCAGAATCCCGCTTGGTTTATGCCACTGAGCGGGATTTTAAGCAGTAGGATTGAACTGAACTTTATGCGATTATTAATCCATCCCCAAAAAACCGCCGGTTTGATGTTCCCACAGTTGCGCATAAATGCCGCTCCCCTGAATCAGTTCCTGATGTGTACCTTGCTCTATTATCCTGCCTTCATCCAAGACAATTAATCTATCCATCGCCGCGATGGTTGATAGACGGTGAGCAATGGCGATAACCGTTTTACCCTGCATCAGTTTGTATAAGCTTTCATTAATCGCAGCTTCGACTTCTGAGTCAAGTGCTGACGTTGCTTCATCTAAAACAAGAATTGGTGCATCCTTGAGCAATACGCGGGAAATAGCGATCCGCTGGCGCTGTCCGCCGGAAAGTTTTACGCCACGTTCACCCACCTGCGCATCATAACCTGTGTTACCGCTGCTATCTGTTAAGCCTAAAATAAACTCATGGGCTTGCGCCTGTTTGGTGGCTGTGATCAAATCCTCCTCACTGGCATCGGGGCGACCGTAAAGAATGTTTTCACGGATGGAACGGTGTAGTAGGGAGGTATCCTGCGTGACCATACCGATTTTCAAACGTAAACTTTCCTGCTGAACCTTGCTGATATCCTGCCCATCAATGCTAATCTGGCCTTTTTCCAGATCATAAAAACGCAGCAGCAAGTTCACCAAAGTCGACTTTCCTGCGCCGGAACGTCCCACCAGACCCACCTTTTCACCCGGTTTTATGTGCAGATTGAGATTCGTGATAATGCCTTTATTTTCACCGTAATGAAAACTGATATTATTAAAATCTATTGCTCCCTGATTGACAACTAAGGCTTTTGCATCTTTTTTATCTTCGATAATATTAGGCTTTGCAAGCGTCGACATGCCATCGGTCACAGTACCGATATTCTCAAACAGGGCGCTTATTTCCCACATTATCCATTGCGACATGCCGTTTAAACGCAGTGCCAAACTGATTGCGATTGCAATTGCACCGATAGTGATGGCGCTTTGCATCCATAATCCGATTGCCAGGGCCGTGATAACAAAGGCAAGAATGTAATTTGAGACCTGCACACTGACATTAATGCCGGTCACCAGGCGCATTTGCCGATAAACGGTATCGAGAAAGCTTTTCATTCCCTGTTTAGCATATAAAGATTCTGCATCTGTATGGGCAAATAATTTAACCGTGGAGATATTCGTATAACTATCAACAATACGGCCGGTCATGGTCGAGCGCGCATCGGCCTGTTCAGTGGCGACTTTTCTTAATTTCGGGACAAAATGATATTGCAGCGCGACATAAATGAGCAGCCAGATAATCATCGGCATGGCCAGTCGAATATCGGCTTTCGCTAACATTACCACCATGGAAATAAAATACACCGTAATATAAACCATCACATCCAGCAGTTTCATGACGGTTTCCCGCACTGCCAACGCGGTTTGCATCACCTTAGTTGCAATGCGACCGGCAAAATCATCCTGATAAAAGGAAACGCTTTGTTTGAGCAGATAACGGTGGGCAAACCAACGGATAGACATAGGGTAGTTGCCGAGCAATACCTGATGCACAACCAGTGAATGAAACAGAGTCAGTAAGGGAATAATCAGCAGTACCATAATTGACATCGCCAGTAAGGTTCGACCTTCATCCTCTAACAATGTTTCCGGATTTTTAGTGATTAGCCAGTCAACAAGTTGTCCCATAAAACCGAATAACTGCACCTCAAGAATGGCTAATGAAGAGGTTAAAACGGTCATAAACAGCAGGGCCCTTTTATAGCCTTTTGTATAGTAGAGACAAAAGGCCAGTAGCGTGTTGGGTGGTT
>DATCZZ010000285.1:0-3493 GCA_036525635.1 Psychromonas sp.
TAAGGATTAGGTTATGCGCCATCGTCAAAGTGGACGTCAACTTAACCGAAACAGCAGCCACCGTCAGGCTATGTTTCGTAATATGGCAATCTCTATTGCTACGCACGAAGTTATTAAAACGACCGTGCCAAAAGCAAAAGAATTGAGCCGTGTAATTGAGCCATTAATTACACTAGCTAAAACTGATAGCGTTGCTAATCGTCGTTTAGCATTTGCTCGTCTTCGTGACGATGCAGCAGTTGCAAAATTATTTAATGAACTGGGTCCGCGTTACGCGACACGCCCAGGCGGTTACACCAGCATCATTAAATGTGGTTTCCGTACTGGTGATAAAGCTCCTATGGCTTACATCACCTTAGTAGACCGCCCAGTAGTAGCTGAAGAAGAGTAAACCGCTTCTGATGCCGTATAAAAAAGCCGAACAGTTGTTCGGCTTTTTTGTTTCTGTCAAATCTGTACAGCTGATATTTATCCTGATGATGCTGGCTAAAAGTTTTATTTTTTGCTTTGCTGTAGCTGCCATAACTTGGCATATTCACCATGCAGTTGTAAAAGTTGCCGATGATTTCCCTGCTCAACTATCTCCCCCCCTTTCATCACTAAAATATTATCCGCGTCGACAATAGTTGATAACCGATGAGCAATCACCAAACTTGTGTTGCCCCTGGATACATTGTTGATCGCCGCCATAATTTGTTGCTCGCTATAACTATCAAGGGATGATGTTGCTTCATCAAACACCAAAATAGCGGGATTTTTTAAAATAGTACGGGCGATAGCGACACGTTGTTTTTCTCCTCCGGATAATTTTAAACCGCGTTCCCCCACCATCGTCTGCTCCCGATCAGGCAGGCTATTAATAAACCCGCGCAAATGTGCCAAGTCGATAGCATGCTCTATTTCCGCTTCAGTTGCATCGCTGCGGCCGTAGCGGATATTCTCGATAATAGTATCGTTAAATAAAACCGTGTCCTGCGGCACAATGCCGATAGCCCTGCGCAACGATTGTTGAGTGACTTGGCGGATATCCTGAGCATCTATTAAAATGCGTCCTTCTGTCACATCATAAAAGCGGAAGAGCAGTTTAACTAAGGTTGATTTTCCACCGCCACTGCTCCCCACTACCGCGACCTTTTGACCTGGCTTTACCTTAAAGGATACCTTATTGAGAATGCGCCTCTGCTGCTGATAAAAAAAGCCAACTTGTTCAAAACTGATTTCACCATTGGTTGTTATCAGCTGCGAGGCATTAGGTAAATCTTTAACTTGAGGTTGTTTCGTTAATAAATCAAACATTTTTTCAATGTTCGCCAGTGAACCACGGATTTCTCGATACACAAAACCAAGGAAATTGAGCGGCATAAAGATTTGCATAGTAAAGGCATTGATGAGCACAAAATCCCCCAGTGTCATGCTGCCACTTACAACATTTAACGCAGCAAGGGTCATCATCGCGGTCATCGCGCTGGCAATGATAAGTGCCTGCCCGCCATTCAACACGAATAACGACAGGCGGTTTTTACGCTTTGCTTGTTCCCATTTAGACAGTTCGGCATCATATCGCGCTGCTTCATAGGCTTCATTACCAAAATATTTGACTGTTTCATAATTAAGTAAACTATCGATTGCCCGGCTGTTACTCTCTGAATCAGCAAGATTAGCCTCGCGAATAAATTCGGTTCGCCATTGTGTTGCCTTTACCGAGTAAGCCACATAACTCAGCACCGCGAGTATAATAACCAGGGCAAAACTAAACCCATAATTAAACAAAAGAATAACCACCACAAAACTGAGCTCTAATAAGGTAGGAATAATATTGAAAATCATAAAGCGCATTACAAAACTGATACCGGAAACACCCCGCTCCATGTCCCTTGATAAACCACCGGTTTGCCGATTCAGATGAAAGTCTAAATCCAGATGATGTAAATGTTCAAAAACAGTCAATCCTATCCGCCTCATCGCGCGCTCGGTCACACGGCCGAATAATGTATCGCGTAACTCACCGAATAACACCAATGCAAATCTTAATACACCGTAAGCAATAACCAGCATGATGGGGGCGGCGATCGCCTGCAATTTATTACCATCAAGATCGTCAACAATGTGTTTTAGGACAAAAGGCAGTCCGACTGTGGCAACTTTGGCAAACAGCAAACACAATAGTGCTAAAAATACGCGTAATTTGTATTCTGCAAGGTAAGGAATCAGGGTTTTGAAAACTGACCAGTTTATCGAGTCAGGTACATCCGTATGCTGGCCGCGGCGCATCACCTCTCCCGATTTTAACGCTTATCTACCGCTATATAATCCCGTTCTTCAGGACCACAATAGATTTGTCTAGGACGTGCTATTTTGTGGTCCGGATCAAGCAGAAACTCCTGCCATTGCGCCAGCCATCCGGTATTACGGGCGATCGCAAACAGAACAGGAAACATCCCGACCGGAAATCCCATCGCCTGATAAATTAAACCAGAATAGAAATCAACATTGGGATAGAGGTGGCGGGAGACAAAATAATCATCCTGCAGGGCAATTCTTTCCAGCTCCAGAGCAATAGCGAGCAGCGGGTTTACCCCCGTTACAGCAAACACATCGTTTGCCAGTTTTTTACAAATTTCAGCACGCGGATCATAATGCTTATATACACGGTGACCAAATCCCATCAAACGTCCCTCTTGTCCTGATTTTATTGACTTAATAAACGCAGGGACACGCTCAACAGAGCCAATTTTTTCGAGCATACGTAAAACAGCTTCGTTCGCTCCGCCATGTAAAGGTCCGTATAGTGCGGCTATAGCTGATGAAGTGGCAGAAAAAGGATCGCTGTAAGAGCTGCCCACCCCGCGCATAATACTGGTACTGCAATTTTGTTCATGATCGGCATGCAGAATAAAAAGCACGTCAATGGCTTTTTCTAAGATTGGATCTGGCTGGTATTTTAATTCGCTTTTTTTCCATAACATGTTCATGAAGTTACCGACATAGGACAGATCCTGATCCGGGTAAATATAGGGCAGACCAAGGCTATGGCGATATGCAAATGCAGCAAGCGTTGGCATCTTGGCAATTAATCGCCTTATTTGAGTATCCCGGCAGGCTTGATCATGAATATTTTTAGCATCTGGGTAGAAAGTGGATAATGCCCCTACCGTGCCGACCAGAGTGCCCATCGGGTGAGCCTCATGGTGAAAACCGTCGATCAACTTTTTGATATTCTCATGCACAAAAGTATGCTCGGTTATATCATTTTCCCATCCGGCTAACTGAGCCTGATCAGGTAACTCTCCATTTAAAATCAAATAAGCGGTTTCCAGATAGGTACTTTTTTCTGCTAACTGTTCAATCGGATAACCACGATAACGAAGAAGGCCCTTTTCTCCATCGAGAAATGTCACCTTACTCTTGCATGAGGCTGTATTTGTAAAACCGGGATCATAGGCCAACAGGCCAAAATCCTGCTCAGATGTTTTTATATTTCTGAGATCCTGTG
>DATCZZ010000286.1:0-3483 GCA_036525635.1 Psychromonas sp.
TGACTCGGTCCAAGTAAAATAACGCGGCGGAGCTTATGGGAAATATTTTTCAGATAAACATAAGCATATCCGGCAACCGCACCGGAGTAACAGTAACCCGCATGCGGTACAATTAACGCCCTTGCCTGTATAGTTGCTTGAATTTCAGGATCACTTTGAGTGCTTAAGAAAACATTAAGTTCCTGATTAAGTTGCTCGGCACTATCCGGGTAAAAACTGCCAGCAACGGCCGCAGTTCTGTATTTCATAGATACCTCCAACTAACTATGTGATAGAGAGTGTTAAACGGACTAAATGCATGTTCTAAGTATAGTCAAACATTGCCTGAAAGCGTGCAGTTCAGTTTTATCCAGCTGAAATTTCCGAGGGAAAATAGCAAGCAGCAGAAATTGACTGCTGTTCGCTATTTTTTAGAGCAGTAAATGATTGTATGGGGCGCCATCAAACCGCTCAGTTAATTTACAGTATCTTCGCCAGTTCGCTAAGCAGTGCCTCCTGTTCTGGCGTTAAAGTTGTTGGCGTAGTGATAACAACCTCATAAATCAAATCACCTTTAACATCACTCTTCATTGCCTTAATGCCTTTCCCCTTAATGCGGAATTTTCTGCCTGTTTGTGTGCCTTTGGGTATTTTAAAGCTAATATGGCCATCAAAAGTAGGGACTTCCATCGAGCCGCCCAGTGCAGCCGTTGGAAAAGAGATAGGAAGTAAATAATGTAAATCGTTTCCCTGACGATCAAACAGATCATCTTTAATAAGGTTAATTTCTACAAGTAAATCCCCATTGGGCCCCCCTAAAGATCCGGGGTTGCCCTTATTAGCAAGACGCACACTTTGTCCATGATCAATGCCAGCGGGAATAGTTACCTTAAGAATTTTATCAGTATTAGGTAATCTAATCTCTTTCTGGCAACCATTAATCGCCTCTGCTAAGGTTAATTTTACTTGGCAGTGTAAATCAGATCCTTTTTTAGGCCTTGGTTGATGTTGCTGCCTGAAAATATCAGCAAATATATCATTATAATCACCTGAAGATTGTCCGAAACCACCAAAACCATGGCGGCTATTAAAACCTGAAGCGCGACGATTGGGATCGAATGCCTGATGACCAAAATCATCATATTCCTGCCTTTTTTCCGGATCAGAAAGGATTTCGTAGGACGTTTTCACTTCACGGAAATTTTCCTGTGCAACAGGATTACCTGGATTACGATCCGGGTGATATTTCATCGCTAATTTTTTATAGGCTTTTTTTATTTCCTGCTCTGTAGCGTTTTTGCTAACGCCAAGCACTTCATAACAATCACGTTTTGACATGTTTATTTCTCAAACTCACTATTATATCCAAACTATTTGGTTATATACCCAAGCCACCTCAGCTTACAAGACAGGTGGCTTGGGTATATAACAAAGCCATGCGCTGTAACAGAAATTTATAATATGCATACCGGCAAAGCAATAATAACGTCATTACAGGAGATCTAATGCGTTGTTTTTAAGGGCAGTGAGGAAACACCTTGCTGCTGTGCAATTATAATCTGCATTAATTAGATAATCTGAACATAATTTAAAATGCATCTGATACTTTTTTCGGTCATAATTCGTAACATACTTAAAGATTCACTGATAAGTGAAGATGCTGAACAAGCTGTCAGATTTTAACTTATAAAGCGAGCAACGTCTCGGAATGGTTTGAGTATAAAAGAGGGAACAGTACTTTACTTTTATATTACAGCATCTTTAAATAATTTGGATTCAAGCCCAGCTACCATAAGGTTTCACTATGTTTGTGTATTATCACTTTTTATCGAATTGGATAACAAGTTGTCGTTATTTGCAAAAGCACAGAATAATACTCAGTTTAAGTCTTATTCTCACTCTATTAAATTCAACTGCTTCGCTGGCAGACGGCTATCCACTGCCAGAAGATGGCTCACGATTAATCGGTGTGCCGCATCAATATAAAGTCCAACCGGGTGATACCCTGCATTCAGTTACCAAACTTTACAATGTTGGTCTTATTGCATTAATGGAATCTAACCCCGGAGTCGATCCTTTCTTGCCAACTCCTGGAACCATATTACAAATTCCAAACCAGATGTTATTACCGGACGTACCCTATAAAGGCATAGTGGTTAATCTGCCCGAGCTAAGATTATATTATTTTCCCAAAGGCAAAGATGAAGTTCATGTTTTCCCTATCGGCATTGGCCGAGTAGGCCGCTCAACACCAACAATGACAACCAAGGTCAGGATGAAAATAAAACATCCAAGTTGGACACCGACCGCAAAGAGCAGAGCTGAATACTTTGCCGAGACAGGCAAACATTTACCATCTGTGATAGCTGCCGGAAAAGACAACCCGCTGGGAGAATATGCGCTGCAATTAGCATATGGTAGAAATGAATACTTGATCCATGGTACAAATAAAGACTTTGGCATAGGTATGCGAGTGAGTGCGGGTTGCATACGTATGAATCCGGATGATATTCAGTGGTTATTTCATCAAGTCGCCAGGAATGAGAGAGTACAGATAATTAACGAACCAATTAAGGTGTCGTCCGAGCCAGATGGTAAAAAGATACTTGAAGTTCATTCTCCAATATCGAGAAGTGAGGATGACACAGAATTTAGTTTGTACTGGACAGATGATGTAATTAAATTTAACAATCAAGAGCTCATTGATGATGATGAGGTGACAAAAGCGTTATTATTACATCAGGGGATACCCGTAGGTATAGATAGAGAATAAAATAAAGGTTGGCATTAACACCAACCTTCATACTTCATAACACAATTCTTATAAAAAATTATTTTTTGTAAGATTGAGCAATATTGTCAATGCGAGCGTTTGCTCTTTCTGCTTCACTAGCTACAGATTGTAAATCTGCTTTCATGCTGCTTTGTTCAGATGCTAACATATCAACTTTATCTGATAATTCACCAACTTGATTCGTTAGGCTATCAATTTTTTCTTCAGTTTTATTTGAACAACCACCAAGTAAAATTATTGATGCAACAGCGCCAGTAATAAGTAATTTTTTGTTCATAGTGAAACCTCTTTTTATTAGTTGGATTAACGCAAATGTACACTCTTCATGCACTCTGCCTAAGTATGTAATATATCTGATATTTTGCCACCTAGGCTAACGTTTTTTTTTGTATTATTTTCTTGACTCACATAATGTGAGTTGCAAATCATGCCCTAATTAATTTTATTTATCTAGATAAAAATCCCTCTATGTGAAGAATAAATCACAGATTTATCCTCTTTAATTAAAATTTACAAAGTGCACATTCAATAAGCACTTTTTTTATCATAACTTGTTGAGTTAACTATAAAAAATTACATGCTCTTATTTTCCATATTGCTCTCTATAATACGTAACGGATTTAGCCTCAAAATATAGGAAAAGAATAACAGTAATCTTATTGCTGTCGCTTATAATGTAAAATACAAGGTAGAATAGCGGAAAAATATCC
>DATCZZ010000287.1:0-7135 GCA_036525635.1 Psychromonas sp.
AAAGGCGCGGTTGCAGTAGTGATCAAGGATGAAGAAGGCAAGGAAATGATTTTATCTTATTTAAATCAAGGTGATTTCATTGGTGAATTAGGTTTATTTGATAAACAGGAAAATCCAATTCGTAGTGCTTCCGTTAAAGCAAAAACCTCCTGTGAAGTGGCTGAAATTTCCTATAAGAAATTTAACCAGCTTATCACGGTAAACCCTGAAATTTTAATGCGTTTATCACGTCAAATGGCCGACCGTCTGCAGGTTACCAGCCAAAAAGTGGGTAATCTGGCATTTTTAGACGTGACCGGTCGTATCGCAAACACGCTACTGGATCTTGCTAAACAGCCGGATGCGATGACTCACCCCGATGGTATGCAAATCAAAATCACCCGTCAGGAGATTGGTCAGATTGTCGGATGTTCGCGCGAAACCGTTGGTCGAATACTGAAAATGCTTGAAGAGCAGGGCCTTATCTCCGCTCACGGCAAAACAATTGTGGTCTTTGGTACGCGCTAAGCTGACTAAGCACTTTGATAAAAACCGCTTAATTGCGGTTTTTTTAGCAATAAAATTTGTCATAGCGGCATATCTTATAAAATAGGAACGGACGCAAGCAGTTCTCTTTAAGAGTTACAAACCTGCCTGTACAAATTTATTCAAACTGCCCTGCTCACTGGACTTGGTCAGCGAGGCGATCTCATCAAGAGCGGTTACTGTTCCCTTATTTACAAATAGATAATGCGAGGCCACACTGAGCGCGTCAGAAAGATGATGGGTGACCATTAAAACCGTCACCTTTTTGGTTGCCGATAACTCCCTGACAATGGTTAACATCTCTTCGCGCAAAACAGGATCCAGCGCGGAAAAGGGTTCATCAAGTAATAACAGCGGTTTATTTTGGACAAAGCAGCGCGCCAGAGCAACACGCTGTTTTTGTCCCCCGGATATTTGCTCAGGAAAGCGCGTTAAAAGTTTATCTACCCCAACCTGCCTGGCAATCTGTTGCACCTGTTCAAGCTGTGCTGCGCTTAGTTTAAGCCCCGGATGCAAGCCCAGGCCAATATTATCTGCAACGGTTAAATGGGAAAATAGATTATTTTCCTGAAATAACATCGCCACCGGTCTGAGATGCGGTTCGATATCCACCACCGATTTACCGGCAATAAGAATATCGCCGCTTGTCGGACGAATAAAACCGGCGGCTAAATTTAACAGGGTGCTTTTACCTGCCCCGCTCTCCCCTAAGACGGCGACAATAGCACCTGGCAAAATTTCGACATCAAAGTTAAACAGCTCTTGCTGATAGTGATACTTAACATTCTTAAATTGGATCATCTCTACCTCAGGCCATTCATTTTTTTAATACTGATATTTTCGATGCTGCTAAAAATAGCAACACTCAAAAGCAATAAAAACAGTGATACAACTGCCGCTGCTTGCATCTGATAACTGCCGAGCAATTGCAATAGGTAGAGCGGCAGGGTTCTAAAATCCTGGCTACCGAATAACGCAATCGCACTTAAGTCTCCCATTGATAACACAAAACTAATGGAGAAAGCCTGCACAATGGGCCGCTTAATCGCGCGCCACTCAAGCAGGTAAAAACGTGAGAATCCGAACATGCCCAAACTTGCGCATAACCGGTCATATTGCTGGGCAATCTGCAGCATAGGCTGGGCAAGCGTTTTAATAACATAGGGTAACGCCATCAGAGCGTTCACCGCAATGACTATCACAATAGCGAGACTGAATATATCCGTTATATTTCTCAATAAGAGAAAAATACCGGTGCTGATCACCAGCCCCGGAGTCACCAATATGATAGTGGCAACTAACTCCAGCCTATCGGCCCTAAAATGCAGGCCGATTAATCGCCAGGACCGGCTGCTGATAAGCATAAGAAAGCCGGCAGATAGCGCAATCACAGCGGCAAAAACAGCGACCAGCAACGAATTTGTGAACGCACTCCAAAAAGCAGGGGCACTGATCACCTTTATAAATTGCGTATTCAGGCCATTGATCACCACCATCACCAAGGGTGGCAGAACAAGCGCAACCACCAGGCTTATCCAGAAGAAATCCCAAATTTTTGCACCTCGATTATCACCAAAGAGATACAGACTTGGTTCACTTGCCGTGGCAGAGGTCGGAATTGGCCTGGAAAAGTGCTGGATCACCATGGTCAGGGAGCCGCACAGCAGGATTTGCCATAGCGCGAGCAGCGCGCCCGACTGTAAATCAAAATCAAACTTAATCGCCTGATAAATAGCCAGCTCAATAGTGGTCGATTTCGGCCCGCCCCCCAATGCCATCACCGTTGCAAAACTGGTAAAACAAAGCATAAAAACCAATCCGCAAACATGCGCGAGCTGCTGCCGTAAACAGGGCCATTCAACGAGTTTAAATTTGTGCCAGTGACTGATCCCGAGATGGGTGGATAACTTATGATGCTCCACCGGGATAGATTGTAAAGACTGCAGTAGCAGGCGCGCGGCAAAAGGCAGATTAAAAAAAACATGGGCGAGCAGTATGCCGTTTAAACCATAAATAGAGAAAGGCAGAGCCTGATCAACCCTTAGCAGTAATTGTGCAAGCAGGCCGCTGTTGCCATAGATAGCTAACAAGCCGAAAACCCCGACTAATACAGGCAAAACGAGCGTGGCTGCAAATAATTTAAGCAACAAAGGTTTAAGAAAAAAATGCCGGCGGGAAAGCGCGTGAGCGACCGGGACAGCGAGGCCAACGCTTAACAGTGTCGATAAAAATGCCTGGTAAAAACTGAATTTTGTTACGTGACGGTAGTAGGGATCCTGCCAAAGTACGGCAGGATTTAAATCCGGTGCATAAAATAATAGAGCGGCAATAGCAGCAATAACAAAAATACAGATAAGCCCGGCGATGATCAAACCGGGCAAGGTATAATTTTTTGCACGCATAGTGAAACTGACTTTAGTGAATTAATGCACTCTGCCACTCTCTTATCCATGCTTTGCGGTTGTTGTCCACCTGCTCCGCCGTGAAGGAAAAAGAGTTGGCCGGTTTTGTCAGCTTCTCAAAGCCCTCGGGCAGTGGCAGATCAATAACCGGATACATCCAGTTTCCGATTGGCATAAGAGATTGGAACTCATCACTGACAATAAAGGCCATAAACTGATCCGCAAGTCTGGCATTTTTGCTGTTTTTAACTTTTGCGGCAACTTCCACCTGCATGTAGTGCCCTTCGGAAAAATCAGCAGCGGCATACTGCTCGTCCCCCTCGGCAATAATATGGTAAGCAGGCGAAGTAGAGTAAGAAAGCACCATATCGGCTTCCCCTTTTAAGAACATGCTGTAAGCTTCAGACCAGCCTTTAGTCACTGTCACCGTTTTTTTAGCGAGTTGCTGCCAGGCGGCAGCGGCCCTGTCCGCATACACCCACTTCATCCATAACATCAAACCTTGTCCCGGCGTTGAAGTACGGGGGTCCTGATAAATGACTTTAATATCCTGGCGCTGTTCAACCAACTCCTGCAAACTTTTAGGTGGAGCAGGTAGTTTTTCCTTATTGTAGACAAAGGCAAAATAGCCGTAATCAAACGGGATAAACGTTTTATCTGACCAGCCATCTGCAAGAACTACCCTACCCGTATCAACATTGTGCTCAGCTAATAATCCCGTCTTTTTTGCTTCCGCCATCAGGTTATTATCCAGCCCCAACAAAATATCTGCTTTACTGTTTTCGCCTTCTAAACGCACTCTATTCAAAATTGAAACGCCGTCATCCAGTGCCACAAATTCCAACTCACAGGCACATTGTTTCTCGAAGGCTTGTTTTACCTTGGGACCTGGCCCCCAATCTGAGGCAAAGGAATCATAGGTATAGACAACCAACTTATCAGCTGTTGCTGACATGGAAATAAGGGTGGTAATAACAATCAAAGGAATATATTTTTTCACGACGCACTCATCTCTATAGGATAACAGCAGAAAATTGAGGGCATATCATGGAAATAGCAGTGATAAGCTCAATTCCTACGCCAGTATTATCTGGTTCAGGTATACGGGTCTGTCTACAAGTTAACAATCTCAGCCTTTCCAAGCACCCCGTTGAGAAACTTTATTGTATACCCAAAGTAAAAATGAGGCACTGAAAGCTTCATTTTTTTGCCTTAAATACTAAGAGGCATCAATAATAAATTAATTAGAAAATCTCTTTAGCAGCAGACTCCATAGAAAACACTCTCTCCTACAGCCCCAGCCAGCGCTTTCTTTTTGTGAAGAACATCATGTTTTTTAAGCAACTGATGGTGAGCATTAGTCGGAAAACTCCATGAAGGATCACCTATTAACGAAGTGATATCTATTTTATCTATATCAACCTGTAAAAATAGCATTTCAGCCAATGTCTTGCCCAGCCTAAAATGGCTTCTATTTAAGACAACTTGATCAATGAATTCCAAGGACAACAGCAATGATAATAGCGACAAAAAAAGACGCAATCAATGCGCAAATGGCAGACAAAAAATGGTGGCATGATGCGGTGGTTTATCAAATCTACCCGCGCAGCTTTATGGACGCCAATAATGACGGCATGGGTGATCTGGCCGGCATCATCAGCAAATTAGATTATCTGCAGCAATTAGGGATCAATGTGATCTGGTTATCTCCGGTGTTTAAGTCCCCGATGGATGATAATGGTTACGACATCAGTGATTATCAGGATATTGCCCCGGAATTTGGCACCCTGGCAGAGATGGACCGTTTAATTGCCGAAGCGGCCAGGCGAAATATCCGCATTATTATGGATCTGGTGGTTAATCACAGCAGTGATGAGCATCCCTGGTTTGTTGAAGCAAGAAAGTCTAAAGATAACCCCTACCGTGATTATTATATCTGGCGTCAGCCGCAGGCGGATGGCTCGGAACCCAATGATTTCCATTCCTATTTTGGCGGCAGCGGCTGGGAATTCGACGAGACTACCGGTGAATATTATTTCCACCAGTTTTCTAAAAAACAGCCGGATCTCAATTGGGATAATCCTAAAGTGCAGCAGGAAGTGCACGATATGATGAACTGGTGGCTGGATCGGGGGATTGGCGGGTTCCGCATGGATGTGATCGATCTGATTGGCAAAGAAGTCGATAAGCAGATCATGACCAACGGCGCACGTTTACATCCTCTATTGCAGGAGATGAACAAGGCAACCTTTGGTGACCGTGACGTACTGACAGTTGGAGAAACCTGGAGTGCGACCCCTGAAATTGCCAAGCTGTATTCCGACCCAGCCCGCAAAGAGCTCTCCATGGTCTTTCAGTTTGAGCATATCACTATCACCTTTGATCCAAAAGAAGGCAAATGGAAGCCGCGTCCCTTTGATTTAGTGGAATTTAAGCAGGTGATCAGCAAATGGCAGACCGAGCTGGCCGACTGTGGCTGGAACTCGCTGTTCTGGAATAACCATGATCTGCCGCGCGTGGTCTCAAAATTTGGAGATCCGGGACGTTATCGAGTGGAGTCGGCGAAAATGCTGGCGACGGCACTGCATTTCCTGAAAGGCACACCTTATATCTATCAGGGTGAGGAGATCGGCATGACCAATGTGCAGTTTGACTCCATTGATGATTACCAGGATATCGAAAGCCTTAACCTGTATAAGGAGCGCACCGAAGCCGGAGTCTCCCATGAGGAGATGATGCAGGGCATTTATGAAAACGGCCGGGATAATGCCCGCACCCCCATGCAGTGGGATAAGACAATGAATGCCGGTTTTAGTAAGGCTCAACCCTGGCTTAAGGTTAACCCCAACTACAGCGAGATAAATGTTGCATCCGCACTGAGTGATCCCGACTCTGTTTTCTACCACTACCAGCAACTGATCCAGTTACGTAAATTGCAGCCGGTGATGGTTTATGGTGATTATCAGGCGCTGTTTGCCGAACATAAAAAAGTGTTTGCCTATCAACGTACGCTTGGCCGTAAGCAGATAGTAGTGATTAATAATTTCACGGCAGAACCCCTGTCATTGCAGCTTGATGCTGCGCTGCAGGAGCTTAAGGGAAGTTGTCTGATCAGCAACTACGCGCCACGCGACGAGCTGTCAGCACAATTAAGCCTGGCGCCCTATGAGTCTTTTGCCATTGCGCTTGAGAAAAGCTAAGTCGTGTAATTTTGTTATCTGCCCTGACTCAGGAAATAATTTTGCCCTTAATAGGGCCCATCTCATCAGGCGCATAACTTGTAATATAAGCAGGACAGTGATTGTCCATTTTTAGTTGTAATAAGGTTTTATACAATGTCACAAAAAAATAACTACACCCGGAGCTGGTGGAAAGAAGCGGTTGTCTACCAGATTTATCCGCGCAGTTTTATGGATTCCAATGGCGATGGTATTGGCGATCTCAACGGTATCACGCAGCGCCTCGATTATCTTAAATCCCTGGGTGTAGACGTTATCTGGCTCTGCCCTATGTTCAAATCTCCCAATGATGATAATGGTTACGACATTAGCGACTATCAGGAGATCATGGCCGAGTTCGGCAGCATGGCCGACTTTGACCTTCTGCTGGAGGAGGTGCATGCCCGCGGTATGAAGCTGATCCTGGATCTGGTGGTGAATCATACTTCCGATGAGCACCCCTGGTTTGTCGAGTCCAGCGCGGCAAAAGGGAGTCCGAAACGGGATTGGTATATCTGGGAAGACGGCAAAGGAAATAGGCCGCCGAATAATTGGGAGAGCATTTTTAAAGGATCTGCCTGGCAGTATAATGAAGGCACTGATCAGTACTATATGCACCTCTTCTCCACTAAACAGCCGGATCTCAACTGGGAAAACCAGCAAGTGCGCGATGCTATCTATAAGATGATCAACTGGTGGCTGGACAAGGGCATAGATGGTTTCCGTTTAGATGCGATCAGCCATATGAAAAAAGAGCCCGGCTTTAAAGACATGCCCAATCCCAAGAAGCTGAAAAATGTGCCCTGCTGGGAAAAAATGATGAATGTTGATGGTGTGCTCGACTACCTCGATGATATGTGCAGCAACACCTTTAATAACTATGACATTATGACGGTGGGCGAGGCCAATGGCGTTTCTGTTGAGCAGGCCGAAGACTGGGTGGGCGAGGATAAAAAACGCTTAAATATGATTTTTCAGTTTGATCACTTA
>DATCZZ010000288.1:0-8764 GCA_036525635.1 Psychromonas sp.
ACTCAAAACTTGCACGTTTGTTGCGTGCAATCGTGTTTTCGTTGTTTTTAGGTTTTTTATTTTTTTTAGCCATAGACTCGCATTATAAAGTGACAATTTTAAATTGCTATTTGAATTGTATAAAAGTTGCTGAAATTTAGCATAAAATATCGATTTATTTTTTTCCTGACGATACTGATCGTGTAATATAACATTTTTAAAGTAGGGAGGGCAGATGGCACAAGTATCTCGTAGTGCGTTACTGATGTATAGCGCAGAAGAAATGTATCAATTGGTTAATGATGTAAATGCTTACCCTGAGTTTTTACCGGGCTGTGTTGATGCCAATATATTAGCAACGGATGAAAATACGATGCGTGCTTCTGTCAAAGTAGCAAAAGCAGGTATCAGCCAAACCTTCACCACTGAAAACATTCTGGTAAATGGGCAGAGTATTTTGATGAATTTGGTGGACGGCCCCTTTAAACATTTAAGAGGAGGGTGGACTTTTACTAAACTTGATGAGCAAGCCTGTAAAGTCAATTTGGACTTGGACTTTGAATTCAACAGTTCTCTGGTGGAACTTGCATTTGGCCGCATTTTTAATGAATTGGTGGGGTCAATGGTCAAATCATTTTCCAGCCGTGCGAAAGTGGTTTACGGAATACGATAGGAAGGTTTATGAGTGAGTTGATTGACATTGAAGTCGTTTATGGCCGGCCCGATAAACAGGTTTTACTTTCCTTATCTGTTCCTGTTGGCAGCACACTGGAGGAGTGTATTAATTTATCCGGGATAACAACTTATTTTCCTGAAATTATTCCCAGTGAAGCCGTTGTTGGTATTTTCAGCCATCCTGAAAAGTTATCTGCGCAGGTCAAAGCGGGCGATCGTATCGAGATTTATCGCCCTTTGATTGCCGATCCTAAGGAGATGCGCAAATTACGTGCCGCCAAAATGGTCAAAAAATAGTGACTTTATGGAATTAAAAAAGCCAATAAATGTTGCTTCATTTATTGGCTTTTTTTGCTCTGCTGCTTATTACTGTTAATCTACAATAGGGGCAGGATTAGCTGTTTGTCGATCGCTACTGCTGCTTGGATCTTCGGCCGCTGCATTCGGTGCATTCTTGCTGCGCGGTGTTTGAATAAGCGGATTTTCGGCAATTTTTCCTGCTCTTGAAATATTGGTAAGCAGCATATTCTCGAAGGTTAACACGACTTTATCTTGCTGGATGGGTTTGCCGCCCGGTTTGATATAACGAATGTAGTACCATTTTGAAGAGTCGAACTGGTCAATCAACATTGGGGAACCGAGAATAAAAATAACTTGTTCTTGAGACATACCCGGTGTTACCTGGTCTAATTTATCATCTTCGATGTAATTACCTTGTGTAACATCAATTTGATAAACAAAGGTATCGTAAAGAAATGAGCATCCCGACAATGATAAAATTAAAAAGAATGAAGCAGCGATATTTTTAATAGGCATGGTTTAAACGACATCTTAGTTGAGGTGAGTGGATAATAATTGGGAAGATAATACCCAAGGGCTGTCGACTTGTAAAAATATTAACGAAAAAATTTACTGTTTCTGCTTTGTCCGTACCATGTTATGCATTTTATAAACAAATAAATCGTTTAAATTTAACCTATATGCATCGATTTCTTTAAATTTTGTGTAAATGTCCGTAGAATTCCGGTCTCTCCGCTAACTGTTTAACTTGCTTTGTGAAATTATTTAATGCCTCTATTTGCCTTAGGAATTAACCATCAAACCGCTTCTGTCGCATTGCGCGAAAAAGTCGCGTTCTCTCCTGATGATTTATTAGATGCATATCAGCAATTATTAGCGCAACGCACTGTATCGGAAGCGGTGATTGTTTCAACCTGTAATCGCACTGAAATTTATTGTAATTTAAGTCAACATAACTGTGATGCGGTTATTAAATGGTTTTGTGCCTTTCATCAAATCGATGAAAAAAAATTAAATGACAGTTTGTATTGCTACCATGACGAGCAGGCTGTCCAGCATCTGTTTCGTGTTTCTTGCGGATTGGATTCTTTAGTACTGGGTGAACCGCAAATATTAGGGCAGATAAAACAGGCTTTTGCCACGGCCAGCCAGGCTAAAGCTGTTAATAAAATTGTTAACAAATGGTTTCAGCATAACTTTACTGTGGCAAAACGTGTGCGCACTGAAACCCAGATAGGGGCGAATGCTATTTCAGTTGCCTTTGCTGCTGTTTGTTTAGCGAAACAGATCTTCAGCGATTTATCTAAAAGTCGGGTGTTATTAATCGGTGCGGGTGAAACCATCGAATTAGTCGGTAAATATCTGATTGAACACCAGGTACCTAATATTACTATCGCTAACCGTACGTTATCACGTGCGATGGATTTGGTTGAGCAGTTTAATGCCCTGGCCATCACCCTGGAGCAGATCCCCGATCATCTCGGGCAGGCTGATATCGTTATATCGTCGACAGCAAGTCCGCTGCCTATTATTGGCAAAGGTATGGTGGAAAGGGCATTAAAAACGCGCCGCCATCAACCTATGTTATTTATCGACATTGCCGTACCGCGTGATATTGAAGCCGAAGTAGGGGAGTTAAACGATGCTTACCTTTACAGTGTTGATGATTTGCATTGCATCATCGAAGAGAATAAGCAAGCCCGTCAGGCGGCTGCAATAGAAGCTGAAAAAATTATTGAAGATTGTATTGGCGATTTTACTGCCTGGACGGAATCCTTAAAAGCGGTTGAGTCTATTCGTGCCTACCGTGAAAACAGTGAGCGGTTACGCGATGAATTATTACAACGTGCTTGTGCTGCACTGCAAAACGGTGCACAAGCGGAAAAAGTGTTAAAAGAATTAGCCTTTAAATTAACCAATAAACTGATCCATCATCCTAGCCAGGCGCTGACCGATATCAGCCGCTCGGGGAATGACGATGAACTGATTGTATTGCGTAATGCGTTAGGCCTGAACAAAGAAGATTAACAAACGTTGTACCTACAACGGATGAATAGAAGAGTATAAGAGAGGAATATGAAAGCATCAATTGTTGCAAAGCTTGAAGGTCTGATTGAACGTTACGAAGAGGTGCAAGCGTTATTAGGCGATCCCGGTACGATCAGTGATCAAAATAAGTACCGGGAGTTGACCAAAGAATATTCACAACTGGAAATGGTTGTACTCTGTTTTAAAGCCTATCAAAATGCCCAGCATGATCTTGAAGCGGCTGAAATGATGAGCGAAGATGATGATCCCGATATGCGAGAAATGGCAAAAGAGGAGATCAAGGAAGCGAAACAAGCGGTGGAAAAATTAGCGGATGAACTGCAAATTTTATTGCTGCCAAAAGATCCTAATGATGACCGTAACTGTTATTTAGAAATCAGAGCGGGTGCGGGTGGCGATGAAGCGGCTATTTTTGCGGGCAACCTGTTTCGTATGTACAGCAAATATGCTGAAAGCAAGGGTTGGCGTATAGAGGTGATGAATAGTAACGTCAGCGAGCAGGGTGGTTACAAAGAACTGATTGCCAAAATTGACGGAGAAGGCGCATACGGTATTATGAAATTCGAATCCGGCGGTCATCGTGTCCAGCGTGTGCCGGAAACTGAATCTCAAGGACGCATTCATACCTCCGCCTGTACCGTTGTTGTGATGCCTGAAGTTCCCGAAGCTGAAGCTATTTCAATCAATCCTGCGGATCTTAAAATTGATACCTTCCGGGCATCCGGCGCGGGCGGACAACACGTTAATAAAACAGATTCGGCAATCCGTATCACGCATTTGCCAACCGGTACCGTTGTAGAATGTCAGGATCAGCGTTCGCAGCATAAAAACAGAGCACAAGCGATGTCCGTTTTACAGGCGCGTTTACAGCAGGCAGAAGATGAAAAGAACAGTGCTGAAGAGCAAACGATTCGCCGTAGTCTGGTAGCAAGTGGTGATCGAAGCGAACGAATTCGCACCTATAACTACCCGCAAGGTCGAGTGAGTGATCACCGTATCAACTTAACTATTTACCGTTTAAATGAAGTATTGGAAGGTGATTTAGATGCCTTGCTGCAACCTATTTTACAGGAAGATCAGGCGGATAAACTTGCAGCGCTATCACAGGGAGCATTTTAATTGCGAATAGAAGACGCGCTTACCTGGGCAACCTTTACCCTGGTAACCAGTGACAGCGCATCATTAGATGCGCAGGTGCTGCTTGCTTTTGTATTGCAAAAAGAAACCATTTATCTTATGACCTGGCCTGAGCGTGATATCAGTAAAGAGCAGCAAAACGCCTTTGAAGAACTGATTATCCAGCGTCTTAATGGTGTGCCTGTGGCGCATTTGACGGGCACTCGTGAATTTTGGTCATTGCCTTTAAAGGTCAATAATTCGACACTGATACCGCGTCCGGACACTGAAATATTAGTTGAAACTGCGCTTCAATATTGCTCAAAAGATGCCCGTATTTTAGATCTGGGCACCGGCAGCGGGGCGATTATTTTAGCGCTTGCCAGTGAATTGCCCAATGCCGATTGTCTCGGCGTTGATCTCAGTGCAAGCGCGGTGCAGTTGGCGCTTGAAAATGGGCAGGATTTAAAATTAAGTAATGTTTATTTTAAACAAAGTAACTGGTTTGATGCAGTTGATGGTTTGTTTGATGTGATTGTTTCCAATCCGCCATATATCGAAAAAGGAGATGTGCACCTCAAGCAGGGGGATCTCCGCTTTGAACCTTTATCCGCTTTAGTGGCGGATGAAAACGGTCTTGCTGATATCAGAAAGATTGCACAGCAAGCAGCGAAATATCTTAAAAACGGCGGTTATTTGTTGTTTGAACATGGTTTTGAACAATCAGTAGCGGTCAGAGAATTATTAACTGAACTAGGTTATGTCGGCGTTAACACAGTCAAAGATTACGGTGGCAATGATCGTGTTACTATGGCCTTGCTTAACAAATAAAAATAAGTGCGACGCACGGGGAAATAGATGTACGGTATTTTAAAACATGCACATTTGACGTTAATTTTAATAGCGGTTGTGATTTTTATCTTGTCTTTTTATTGGATGGAAAGTGGCCATAAAAACGCCCAAAAACCTATTTTTAAAAAAATATTATTACATACACATTTAACGATTATATTGCTCGGCCTGGCTTTGATGGGGGTTTTACAACTCAACCCATTTGCCAGTGAAAATTTCTGGCTACTTGAAAAATTAGTGGCTCTCGTTGGTTATTTAATATTAGTAAAAGTTGCACTGCATGAAAAAACCCGTAAGGGGATGCAGTTTTTAGCCTTTGCTGGTGCGCTTGGTTGGATCTTTTATATCGGACAACTCGCGTTCAGTAAACAAGCCATCATATTGCTAGGATAAAAAATGACCACAGAGACTATAAATGAAAAAACAGCATTTACTCTCAATGCGCAATTCGATTTTGAAGCGCATTCGCTGACGGATGCTGCTATTGCCGTTGAATCGGAATTAACCGGAATAAATGTTGCTGATTTTTATCATGCCTTGCGGCTGCAGCACATTGTATTGAATTCTCAGCTAGCTGCTTTTGAATTTGCAGATAGAGATAAACTGCTTAAATTGCTGGATTGTGTGTACCAGAAACAAGCTTACGAAGGCGATTGGAAAGCGTTTTTTAAGATAGAAAATGCATTGATATCAACAGTATTATTGCGTCGTAAAGGTATTCCAATCAGTTTGGGGCTGTTATTGCTCGACTTCTTAAAAGAGAGCGGTTTTGATGCGCAGGGCATCTGTTTTCCGAGTGGTTTTATTGTTCGTATAAATTTGCCGGAGGAGACCTTATATATTGATCCCTTTAGCGGTGAATTAGCTTCCAGACAGTTGCTCGAGCTTAAACTGCGTGGGCAATTAGGCAATCACGCGCGTTTAACTTCTGACATGCTGCAGGCCGATGATAATAAAACGATAATCATGCGTTTAATCAATGTTATTAAAGCGGCTTATATTCAAGAAGAGTCGCTAGAACAGGCATTATGCTGCTGTGATATGTTACTGCGTATTGATCCTAATGACGCATTTGAAGTGAGAGATCGCGGCTTTTTATTTCAGCAACTTGACTGTTTTAATTTGGCGCGTTCAGATTTTGAGTTTTTTATTGAGCAGTTTCCGGAGGATCCTATTGTCGGTTTGTTAAAACGACAAATTAGGCAGATAGATCTGGATACAAATATCCAAGTGATACATTAATTAAATTGATATAGTGAGTAAGTAATGAACCAGAAAATAATAAAAGTAGGCAATATCGAGGTTGCAAATGATCGCCCATTTGTTCTGTTTGGTGGAATGAATGTGCTTGAATCGCGTGATCTGGCGATGCAAATTGTTGAAACCTATGTTGAAGCAACATCCGCCTTAAACATCCCTTATATTTTTAAAGCTTCATTTGACAAAGCAAACCGCTCATCCATTAACAGTTACCGCGGACCTGGCCTTGAAGAAGGCTTGCGTATTTTTGAAGAGATTAAAAATACCTTTAATGTGCCAATCATTACTGACGTACATGAACCTTACCAAGCCGCACCCGTTGCGGAAATTGTTGACGTTATTCAATTGCCTGCATTTTTAAGCCGACAAACTGACCTGGTTAAAGCAATGGCGGAAACCAATGCGGTCATTAATGTGAAAAAAGCACAGTTTTTAGCGCCGCATGAAATGAAACATATCATTACCAAGTTCAATGAAGCGGGCAATGACAAAATTATCCTTTGTGAACGTGGCAGCTGTTTCGGTTATAACAACCTCGTTGTCGATATGCTTGGTTTCAGCACGATGAAAGAAACGGGTTATCCGGTCATTTTCGATGTTACCCACTCTCTGCAAAAACCTGGTGCACGCAGTGACAGTGCCGATGGTCGCCGCAGCCAGGTGGTACAACTTGGTTTAGCTGGAATGTCACAGAGCATTGCTGGTCTTTTCCTTGAGTCACATCCTGATCCGGCCAACGCAAAATGTGATGGTCCTTGTGCCTTACCACTCAATAAATTAAAACCTTTCCTTGCTCAGATGAAACAGATGGATGAGTTAGCTAAAAGTTTTGAAATTATTGATACTGAATAATGCCTGACCAGCAAATAAACCTCCCTAATACAACCCGCCTGTTTTTAATTATTGCCTCTTTATTAGGGGCAACGGGCGTTGCATTAGGGGCTTATGCCAGCCACGGACTCTCTTCCTGGGCAAGTAGTGCACAAATCGGCTATTTTCAATTAGCTGTTACCTATCAGCTTTTCCATGCGATAACCTTACTGGCGGTTTGCATATTATCCCTTTTTATCAGCAATAATTTTTTAATTGCCAGCAAGATTGCTTTTGTTTCGGGGATTTTATTGTTTAGCGGCAGTTTGTACCTCTATGTTTTGACGGGAACAAAAATATTAGGGGCGCTAACACCGATCGGTGGTTTGTTGTTGATTGTCGCGTGGTGTTTAGTTGCTATTAGCTTGTTGAATTATAGGAACAAGCGCTGATACCGGGTTTGGGTATAGTGTTAACAGAATGGAGATTCCCGGATTCTTTGGGAATCCTCTCCAGAGGTAAGTATGTTAGGAATTTTATTATATTGTCGTCCGGGTTTCGAGAATGACTGCGCTAACGAAGTACAAGATAAAGCAACTGCTTTAGAAGTATTTGGTTTTGTGAAAACAAAACGGAATAGCGGTTATGTTTTTTACCAGTGCTATGATCCGGAACAAGTGGAATATTTATTAAATAAACTGGATTACAAACAATTGATTTTTTCACGCCAGTTGATCGCGGTTAAAGCATTTGTTGATGATTTGCCACTGGATGACCGTATTAGTCCTATTTTAGAAATTACGCGCAATATGCCTTTAGGCGGTGATTTGTATGTGGAAACACCGGAAGGGGATGAGACAAAACCGCTGCTCACTTTTTGCCATAAATTTACCGTGCCTCTGCGGCAGGCGTTGAAAAAGCAGAATAGCCTCACAGCCAAAGAGAATCGCAATAAACTTTGTTATCATCTCTGTTTTTTGGATAATAAATCGGCCTATATCGGTTTTTCTGTGCCCGATAACCGCAGTGAATTTTATATGGGAATCCCCCGTTTGCGCTCACCGAGTGAAGCGCCAAGCCGTTCGACATTAAAACTTGATGAAGCGATTCAGGTTTTTCTGACTGCGGAAGAGCAGGAGCAAAGGTTGCATTCAGGTATGCGTGCTGTCGATCTGGGCGCTTGTCCGGGCGGTTGGACATACCAGCTCGTCAGACGCGGGTTATTTGTAACGGCGATTGATAATGGCGCAATGGCGCAAAGCCTGATGGATACAGGGCAAGTTACCCATTATATGGCTGACGGGTTTAAATATGAACCGGAGCGTAAAAACATAGACTGGCTGGTATGCGATATGATCGAGAAACCCAGACGTGTTGCTAAACTGATGGCGCAATGGCTAATCGATGGCTGGTGTAAAGAAGCTATTTTTAACCTTAAATTACCGATGAAGAAACGCTATCAGGAAGCTGCTGAAGATATCAAAATTTTAACGGATATGTTCGAAGCGGAAGGTCTGCAGTATGCGTTGCAGGCGAAGCACCTTTACCATGATCGAGAAGAGATAACCCTGCATGTGCGCTTAATCGGCAATGTTTGGGGAAAACAGCTCGGCAAAGGGTAATAGCACGAGTAGATGACTATGATCTTCCCGGCCGCAAGATGGGGAGATCATCCTGTGAACGTTACGTTATGACCAAGTTCGGAAACGACCGGTATCAATGT
>DATCZZ010000289.1:0-4992 GCA_036525635.1 Psychromonas sp.
GCGGCACTCGGAGGAATGATATTCCCGGCATTAATTTATGCATTGATCAACTTTCAAGATGATATAGCCATGCAAGGCTGGGCTATTCCCACTGCCACAGATATTGCCTTTTCTTTAGGGATCTTAATTTTACTCGGTAAAAGAGTTCCAAGCACATTGAAGGTGTTTTTAGTCAGTCTGGCACTTTTTGATGACTTAGGCGCCATTATTATTATTGCATTATTCTATACGCACAACCTCTCCATGAGTGCCCTGCTAGTCTCAGCTGGCTGTATTGCTCTGTTATGGGCAATGAACCGCGCTGAAGTAGTCAGCAAAGCAGCCTATCTTATGGTCGGTGCCGTGATGTGGGGAGCTTTATTACAATCCGGTGTTCATGCGACCTTAGCAGGAGTTATATTAGCCATGTTTATCCCCCTCCAAGGCATAGATTGGGAGGAGCAAAAAACCCGGCCGCTACATGAGTTAGAGCATGATCTATACTCACCTGTGGGGCTTATTGTGCTGCCGTTATTTGCCTTTGCCAATGCCGGGTTGTCCTTTTCTCAGCTAAACCTTAGCGATGTTTTTCAGAACGTTCCACTGGGCATTATTCTTGGGTTGTTTGTGGGAAAACAAGCAGGAGTGATGCTAACCGTATGGTTAGGCATCAAACTCAACATAGGAGCCATGTCAAAAAATGTTGATTGGCCACATATCTACGGTATCGCTGTGTTGTGTGGAGTCGGTTTTACCATGAGTTTATTTATCGGGGGGTTAGCGTTTGAGCAATCCGGGCCGGCTCGAGTTGTACATGATCGCCTCGGAATTTTACTGGGGTCTCTGCTATCTGCGCTATGGGCGGTTATTTGGCTGCTCTGTTTTTGCAGAAACGACAGAAATGGCTAAAGTGTCAGCTAAAATAAAACAACGACTTTAAACAAAAAAACGCCCAGAAATCCTCGACTGGCAAATTTATACGGAAGTAGATCTCAAATCATCTATTGAAAACTTATATAAGTCTCATCCGGTGCTGCAATAACGTAATGATATTGCTATGTTTATAGAACCACTGTTAATCGATGAGAAACTTTTGAACAGAACAAACGCAAAAGCGATAGAATTTCATAATGTAGATAAATGGTTTGGAGAGTTTCAGGCACTTAAACAGATCAACCTTTCCGTCCAGGAAGGAGAAATTGTTGTCGTTTGCGGACCTTCAGGATCCGGGAAATCTACCTTAATTCGCTGTATTAACGGCTTAGAGCCCTACACTTCAGGGCAAATTAAAGTTTTTGACAGCCCGGATTTAAATCAGCAAAAAGGGAAAGTGGGTATGGTATTTCAACACTTTTACCTGTTCCCCCACCTTACCGTTCTTGAGAATTTAACGCTTGCGCCACTGCGCACTTTAAAACTGCCTAAGCAGGCGGCGATTGAGCGCGCTATGCACTTTCTTAAGCGTGTCAAAATAGATGATCAGGCTGATAAATACCCCGTTCAGCTCTCAGGCGGTCAACAGCAACGGGCGGCTATTGCCCGTTCCCTTTGTATGATGCCGCGGATTATGCTGTTTGATGAACCTACTTCTGCGCTGGATCCGGAAATGATCAATGAAGTGCTTGATGTTATGGTTGAACTAGCCCAGGAGGGAATGACCATGGTCTGCGTCACGCATGAGATGGGGTTTGCCAAAAAAGTAGCTGACAGAGTGGTATTTATGGATCAGGGAAAAGTTATCGAAATAGCCACGCCGGAAAAGCTGTTTACCTCGCCAAAACATGAACGTACAAAAACATTCTTAAATCAGATATTAACACACTGATGACCTTGCGTATTGTTAAACCCATCTTATCCGCTTTTCTGCAAATAGCCATTTTGTTGCTCGGGATCACCTGGCTTCTCGATAGTGGCGCAGAGGCAATGGGGTATCGCTGGCAGTGGCAGCGCATTCCGGATTACCTCCTCTTCTATGAAGATGGACAGTGGTGGCCGGCAGAGCTGATTGAAGGGTTATTGGTCACGCTTAAGATATCAGCGTTAAGTTTAATTGCGACGCTGATTATTGGGTTGATTACCGCTTTATTGAGACTGTCCAGTTCTGTTGTTGGACAAATCCTGTCACGTAGTTATGTAGAGCTTATTCGCAATACGCCGCTGCTGGTGCAAATTTATCTGCTTTATTTTGTTTTTGGCCCGGTTATCGGGTTAGACCGATTTTCAACAGCCATTTTAGCCCTGGCACTTTTTCAAGGTGCCTATACCGCTGAAATTTTCCGAGCTGGATTAAACAGTATCAATGCCGGGCAATTTGAAGCGGCAAAATCGCTTGGTTTATCCGCCTATTTTACATACAAAGATGTGATCCTACCGCAGGTCTTCCAAAGAACCCTGCCATCATTAACCAATGAAGCGGTTTCGCTTATTAAGAACTCTTCTATTGTTAGTGTGATGGCTATTTTTGATCTGACCACCGAAGGGAGAAATATTGTGTCGGAAACCGCGATGCCATTTGAAATATGGTTTACGGTTGCCGCTATCTATCTATTACTTACGCTTTCACTTTCTGCATTGGCGGCCTGGCTTGAACATCGGCTTGGCGCGCAATGGCGAACACAATAACAAATAAAGACAGGAGAAGTTAAATGAAAATCATTAAAATACTGCTATCGGGATTACTCGCAATTACATTTTCACTTTCAGCGAGCGCCGACACAGAAAATTTGGACAAAATAAGTGAAAGAGGCACTCTGCGCGTCGGTATGTCAACATTTGTACCTTGGGCAATGCGCAATAAACAAGGTGAACTGATTGGTTTTGAAATAGATGTCGCCAAACGTTTAGCGGCAGATTCCGGCTGGAAAGTCGAGTTTGTGCCAACGGCATGGGATGGTATTATTCCAGCCCTTTTAGCAAAAAAGTTTGATGTCATTATCGGCGGAATGTCTATCACTGCAGAGCGAGCCAAAAGCGTTCTCTTTACCAGCCCGTATTCACACTCAGGCGTACAGATTGCGGCAAATAAAGCGTTGGCTGCAGGTTTTACTCAATTCAGCGATTTTAACTCCCGCAAGGTGACAATTGCAGCACGCCGTGGCGCGTTCACGGTGCAGATAGCGCGTGAAACATTTCCCAAAGCCAAAATTCTTCAATTTGATGATGATGCCCAGGCATTTCAGGAAGTACTAAACGGCAATGCCTATGCTGTTATAGCCTCCAGTCCCAAACCGGAACATGAAGTAATAAAGCATCATGATCTACTGTTTCTGCCATTTACTGAAAGGCTCTCAAAAGGCAATGAAGCCTTCGCAGTTCGCCTGGGTGAAGAAGATAAGAAAGCCTTCTTTGACAAGTGGATCAAAGATCGAAGCGCAGACGGCTGGTTATCTGAGCGCTACGAATACTGGTTCGCAACGCTGGACTGGCAAAATCAAGTGGCGCAGGGACAATAGCAATTAAAAAGTTGAACCTTGTATATGCAAGGTTCAACAATACTGAACACACCCAATCTATAATGGTGATATGTGAGAGTCGTTCAAGCAAAAATGGGTAAACCAAACTATTCATTCAACCTGTTGGATTATATTCTATTGCTGATCACTATGATGGTTATTGGCCGGATCTACTACCGCTCCTCGATAGGTGTCAACTACCATTGGAACTGGGCGGGTGCAGTTGATCTGATTTTCACGCCAAGCGCCGATGGCAGCCTCCCCTATTTCTTCCAAGGCATTATATCCACCCTGCGCCTGAGCATTTGGGGAATGGCTTTTGCGCTGATTACCGGGACACTTTTAGGCGTTGCACGGCACGCAAAAATCCCCCTGTTTAGGATACCTGCTACAGCCTATATTCAGCTGATCAGAAATATCCCGCCTCTGGTCTTTGTTTTTATTTTTTACTTTTTTATCTCCAATCAGCTGATCCCGCTGCTCGGTTTAGATAACCTGCTAAGAAATCATAACGCTGAAGTTAGTGGCTTGCCATATCTGTTATTTGGCCATCCGAGCCTATGGGAGAACCTCCTCTCAGGCGTTTTATGTGTCGGTTTACTTGCTGCAGCTTATATTGCCGAAGTCGTCAGATCCGGCTTGGAGGGGGTCGAAAAAGGGCAGTGGGAAGCTGCCCATGCGCTTGGATTATCGCGCTGGTCTAAATACCGCTATGTTATTGCCCCGCAGGTACTAAGCAATATAGCCCCCCCACTGGCAGGACAGGCTATCTCCTTAGTAAAAGATTCATCTATTGTTTCGCTGATCTCTATCCAGGAGCTCACATTTGTAGGGACCGAGATCGCAAACTCATCGGGTTTAATCTTCGAAATTTGGTTATTCGTCGGACTCGCCTACCTGCTACTTTGTCTTGGACTATCTCTGTTATTCAGTAAAATTGAAAAAAAAAGCAGAAAGCACTTGGAAAAATAAGTGCTGCAAATTCAAAAATAAACTGCTATGCATAATTACAGGAAAGGATGGCAACAGCTCATAATTCATTATAATTATTATGCGCAATGCACATTTTAAGATAGATTACCGGATTACTCGTTAATAAGAAATCGCGATGGATGCATATAAACATAAAAAAATAGTCTCCATTGGTGGCGGCCACGGTTTAGGACGAATATTAGCGGCGTTAAAGGGAATTGGTAGCAATGCTACCGGTATTGTCACTACCACAGATAACGGTGGTTCTACAGGACGAATTCGTCACTGTCAGGGAGGCATCGCCTGGGGTGATACACGCAACTGCATAAATCAGCTGATCACTGAGCCAACGGTAGAATCAACTATGTTTGAATATCGATTTAAGGGGGCAGGCGAGCTGGATGGCCATAATCTCGGCAATTTAATGCTCACTGCTTTAGATAATTTATCAGTTAGACCAATGGAAGCAATCCAGCTGATCCGCACCATGTTAAAGGTACAAGTTAATATTGTCCCCATGTCTGAACACCCTTCGGATCTCAAAGCATTAGCAGTTGACGGAAATTGGGTACACGGCGAAACCAGTGTG
>DATCZZ010000290.1:0-3002 GCA_036525635.1 Psychromonas sp.
GTTTGAAGAAGGAAACAATATTCTCAATACACTCTTCCATACCATAGAAATCTTTGAATGGCGCATAGCGTTTGATTACTTTGTTGGAGAATATACGGCTTAGGCGTGTATCGCGGGCGGTATCTATCAGTTCAGGCTCACCAATTGCCATGAGTATGCGCTCCGCAGCAGAAGCGTAAACCGCGGGATCCTCTTTACACAGATCCAGAAATGCCTGGATGGACATCTCCTCTTCTTTGATATTCTCGTAACGCTCACGATAGTGCTCTAAAAGACTCATAACTCCTCCTAATCATAGGTACAAGAGTAAGCAGCATCTGCCCGTATGCCTTGCCTGTGATATTTCTCCCAAATGTATCATCCAAGGGAAAAGGTTATCTGTCGCTCAACATTATTACTCTTAGTTAAGAATAGTCAAAAAACCTAACTTAATTGCATTGTGGTCAAAAAAATAGGTCAAAAATAGTTAATTAGGTAACAATATTTGCGCCTGTATTTGTTTGCTAGCACAGCTTTAATTGAGGAAATTGAGCTGTGCTTATTGTATCCATTTTTGTAAATTATGAGAGCCTCTGGTTACTCCCTCAGGTATCGGCTTTGCTGCAAACTAGATTTCAATTCATGCAGTTCATTAAATACCAAATTGGCTTTATCTGTAAATGGCAGGTCAGCAAAGTGGGTGATAAGACAAGAGATCATACCGGCATTCTTTGCCGCTTGCAGGTCGTAAAGATGATCCCCGACATAGACAATATTTCCACAATCTATTCCCCAAAACTGCGCCACTGCAAGTAATGCATCTGGACTGGGTTTGGCAGGATAATCCTCACGGGTTAATAAAATATCAACCTTGAGCGCATGCTTTTTCAATTTTACTTGCGCAGCCCGCAGGCAATTTCTGGTCACGATAGCGGTAGGATATTTATACACGGCAAGAAATGATAATAAACTCTTGCACCCCGGTAAATGCGAAGATGTCAGTGCATCTAACATCTCATGAGTCACAATAAAATCATTGGCTTGTTTACTAAGCCCTGCGGATTTCATCGTCTTGATAAAATTTAAGATATCTGTCCCATCCGGGCAATTCAGGATATCCCTCAATAACTGAAAATTGATCTGTGAAGTGACCAGAGTGTTATCCAAATCGAATATCAGCGCTTGTACAGTGTTCAAATTTTTCATATGTTAGCTCTTTTTAATACTCTCCCGCATATATTTTCAGATCCCCCTGTATTAGGATAGTTGTCGTTTAACCTGGTAAATTTTGCCTTGAATAAGGCAAAATTTATTTTAAAAATAAACATCCAGTGTCTAATGTTAGACTGTAATTTTATTACATTGTTCATTGGTTTTTTAATCAGGGAGATGATTTGCGGCTACGGCGTGAAAAAACGGTTGTTATTGGTCAATCCAATGCATCTGTCAAATACAGCAATAGTGTTCTCAGTTAGCTGCACTTCTTGAAAAAGTTCACAATAAATCAGGCTGTTATTGTTGCTTCTGCAATAAAAGCGTAGTTTAAAGATAATTTTATATAAACTGTTTTTAGTGGGTATAATAACGGTTAACGTCTTATCATGGTGGATAGCTTTATACTTTTTAAAAAAAGGATTTTTTGTTGCCTAAAAGTTTTAAAATATATCTTTGCCTTTTAGTGTTGTTTAGTAATCTGTTATGCGCAAAAGAGTTAAAACAGGTGACGCTGCAACCAGGCTGGTTCGAGCAATTTCAATTTGCCGGTTATTATATGGCGAAAGAAAAAGGCTTTTATAATGAAGTCGGTATAGACGTTAAAATAAAACCTTTTGAACTTGAAATTCAAAATAGTATCGCTCAACAAGTTAGTGACGGAGAAATTGATTTTGCCGTCGGTAAAGAAACGTTAATTTTAGAAAGGGCCAACAATAAAAAAATTGTTATCTTATATGCACTTTTTCAATCAAGTCCGCTTGTTCTGCTCAGTACAAAAGAATCCAACATCAACACATTCAAGGATTTTTTCGGCAAAAGAATAATGGCCGGAATTGAAGATGCTAAGCAGGTATCACTAAAAGCAATGCTTAATTCAAATGATGTGGAATTAAAGGATTTAAATTTATTGCGCCATTCACACAACATAAATGATCTGGTCAATAAAAATACCGACATCATCTCTGCCTATATATCAAAAACGCCCTATGATTTGGAAAAAATGGGCGTGGAATATAATGTTTTTGCACCTCAAGATTATGGTTTTGATATATATAGTGATTTTTTATATACCAGTGAGGAGTTTATCGCAAAAGATATTGATACCGTTAAGGCGTTCAGGGAAGCGTCATTAAAAGGTTGGCTGTATGCATTTGCCAATATGGTTGAAACAGTGGATTTAATATTTGCCAAATATAACCAGCAAAACTTAAGCAAAGAGGCGCTGCTGTTTGAAGGGGCGGCACTTAAAAAATTAGCCTATATGAACACTGACACTGTCGGCGCAATAGATGAAAATAAATTAAAAAGAATTTTGGATTTTTACAGGGTGTTGGGCGTAGAGCAGGGCAGTATTGATTTTACACAACTTATTTATGACGATAAAAATCCGCGTTTATTTTTAACGCAGCAGGAAAAAGCTTATTTAAGTCTGAAAAAAAGGTAACTATGTGTATAGATCCAAACTGGTTGCCTTATGAGGCTTTTGATAAAGAGGGTAAGCATATCGGATTAAATACAGAGTTTATTGCTATTTTTAGAAAACAGTTGGCTATCCCCATAGAAATAGTGCAAACCGACACTTGGAGTCAATCCTTAGAATTTGCCAAACAGAGAAAATGTGATCTATTGTCTTTAGCGTTAAAAACCGAAGAGAGAATGAGATACCTCAATTTCACCTCTCCTTATTTAGTCTATCCCCGAGTGCTGGTAACCAAGCCCAATTTCCCTTTCATCGATAATTTTACTTATCTGGCCAATAAAAAAATAGGGATACCCAAGGGCTATGCGCAGGCAGAACTCATTAGAAA
>DATCZZ010000291.1:0-2957 GCA_036525635.1 Psychromonas sp.
TGAAAAAGGACCTCTTGAGAACGATCTTTACCGGCAAAGAAATGAATATCATCAATCAGCAATGCATCAAGTGAGGCGTAATATTCTTTAAATTGTTCGATTGTATTATTACGGATAGCATTAATCATATCCTGCACAAAACGTTCTGAGCGAATGTATACCACTTTACTCTCTGGGTTTTCTGCGATAATGGCATTGCCTACGGCGTGCAGTAAATGCGTTTTACCCAAACCGGGATGCGCATATAAAAAGAGCGGATTATATACATCGCCCGGGTTTTCAGCTATTTGCTGGGTGGTTGCGATGGCAAAGTTGTTTGATTTACCTTCAACAAAATTTTCAAAAGTATATTTTTTAATTAAATTACTTTTATGGGCAATGCTATTAACCTTGCTTTCCCCTTCCCAGGGCTGATTTGAGTGATTTGCTTGCACAGGGGATTGAATGGCCGGTTTTTTTTCAGTTGAACTGGCATTACCCACCATTAATCGAATCTGGATGGATCGATTAGGATCTTCCTGATGAACCATTGTTTGGATCTTATCTTCGATAGTCCCCATGTATTTGTTACGTACCCATTCGCTTGTATATTTATTGGGAGAATAAAGCGATAGAGTTGAGTTATTGAAGTCAGCCTGAAGAGGACGTAACCAAGTACTAAAGTCTCCCGCTGACACTTCATCTTTTAATTGTGCGAGGCACTCTTGCCAAATTGCCAGGGACATCACTAACTCCAGTTATTAAATTCGGGCGGATAATTCTACAGATAAGATCCGTTTTTCGCCACAAGATCCTTGCAAAAATAAGTAAAAAAGATCCTTGTGTTTGTTGTTATTAACTGCAAGGTTGATTACTTTATCTGCCTTGAATAAGGGGGCTATATAACCTTTGATGATGATGTTTTTTCTTTTATTCGATGAAAGGTTATATAACAAGCTCAGAAAGCCGTATTATACAAGATCTGCCCTGCCGAGTAAGATAAATATCAGGCTTATTTTAAAAATTCTAATTAACTGCAAATAAGTGAGTACTTACTTGATGTTTTTTTGATTACGCTTAACGTTAAGCAGAGTAAGATGCGCTTACATTACAAGTGAGTATGCGGTATAACAACCCTATCGCTGGATTGCTTGTGTATCAGTGGAGCCTCCCCTTCTGCCAGAGCCTGTTGGTAGGTCTGGTTCATTTTGACTGCCAAATAGAGATCCGATCGGATCAGGATTCCGCCATCGGATGTTGCCACTCCCGCTAACTCACACCACTTAAGCATTTGCCGTTTACGTCCTGCTAATACAAGACGCACACCGCGTTGTTTTAATAAAACATGCAGTTCAGAAAGCATCGCCATGACACTCAAGTCTAAATGGGTAAAACAAGGCACCGCATCGACAATGATACATTCGACGCCATCTTCCATTGTCAGTTTCTTAAGTAGCCGGCGTTTGAAATACAAGGCATTAAAATAGGTCAGAGGTGAATTAAATCTATAGATAAATACACCATGTATAGCCTTAGCTTTATCCGAGCCGTCAATGCTACGCATGATCCCTTTATTATCAAGACCTAATACTTGATCTGTCGGACGCATCACTGTGCGTAAAAATTGGAATAAGCCTAATAACACTGCCAGGGTGATTCCGGGAATAACGCCGATAAACAGCACTGACAGCAAAGTGGTTAAAGCCAGAAAAAAGGCTGAGTTATCGCGTTTTCGTAGCTGCCAAAGAGCCTTGACATCAATCAATGACAAGGATGCTATCACCAGCACCACTCCCAGTGCAGCCGATGGAATGTACTGCAATGGTCTGGTAAAAAATAGCGCCACGGCAGCAATTATCAAAGCTGCGATAATTGATACTAGTTGACTTTTACCGCCATTTGCATCATTAACGGCAGTACGTGAATCTGCACCGCTCACGGCAAATCCCTGCGATAATGCGGAAGCGATATTCGCAATCCCTAACGCCCTGAACTCCTTATCTGCGTCAATATCATAGCCATTTTTTGCCGCAAAGCTGCGCGCCGTCAGCATCATGCTTACAAAACTCACTGTCGCTAAATTAAGTGCCGGCATGACCAGTTCACGGGCAATGCCTACATCAAAGATAGGAGTCTGAAATTCGAACATAGCAGACTGAATTTCACCCACAGTATCAATATCAAACTTACCCAAATTAAATCCCCATACCAGCGTCGCCGTTATCACTATTACCACCAGAGCAGCAGGCCATTTAGGTTGGAAGCGTTTGATCAGTAAAAAGATTAGCACAGCAAGCAAGCTCACCAAAATGGTTGGCAAATGTGATTTCAAAATATAACCCGGCCCGGCCGCGAGACGCTCAAGCAGATAAGTCTCTTTAAAATTAAAACCAAAAATTTTCGAAAACTGACCAACAATAATGGTGATTGCCACACCATTTAGCAGCCCCATTAATATTGGTTTTGATAGAAAGTCAGCCAATACTCCGAACTTAAATCGGCTTGCAAGCAAGCACCAGATACCGGTCATGCTGGTCATCGTCATGACAAGTTGCCAGTGCTTAACCGGGTCTCCTACAGCCAGCGGTGTAACAACCGCAGCAATAACGGCACAAGTCGCAGCATCAGGGCCGACAATCAATTGTCGTGAAGTACCAAATAGCGCATAAACCAGCATAGGCAGAATACAGGAGTACAAACCCACAACCGCATTGACACCGGTCAATTGCGCATAGGCTATAGCAACAGGAAGAGCAACTGCTGCTACTGACAATCCGGCACGGAGATCATCACGCAGCCATGGCCGCTGATAATGTATCAGGTCCTCGATCCCCGGCATTAAAGAATACAAGCTGGCAAGTTTCAATTGGTAACCTCTGTTGGTAATAAACAGTAACAAAGTGCATGATTTTTACTGAGTTAAGGAGAAAACCAACGCCTGAACAGCAAAGTGGATATTCACTTATCGTGGCAGGCTG
>DATCZZ010000292.1:0-3624 GCA_036525635.1 Psychromonas sp.
GCGTATCCTGATCTAGCATGATCAAATCTATTTCGCCAAAACGGCAATAATAATTTTGGCAAATCAACGTTAAACCTTGTTCCTGTAGATAAGACAAGGCTTGTTTCTCTGCAAGCACTCCTTTGGAGTTACTCGCTTGCAGCAGGCGAGGTAACTTCAATTAAATTTCCCTGGTAGTATTTTGCCCAGCTCAATTTAGGTTGAACCGTATTGTTTAGGTCTAGCCTTAATTCACCGACTAAACCTTGATAGTGGTAATTCTCGTTGCTCTGTAACTGCACCAATTGTTCGACCAATTGATAGCTGTCAAAACCAAGTGCAAACAAGCGGAGTTCAGCATAGGATTGCCGTGGCAACACATTATTCAGCTCATTCATTATTGCATTTTGCTGATTTATCAGAAACGGCAGATCTGAAAATTGGAAGTTTGATAACTCTTTATTCTGCAGACCACCCCGGTCAAATTCGTGAGAACGGGAGCTTGCATATATTGGGATCTTGGCTGCAAAAGGGCTGACAGACACGTCGATAAAGGGTTTAATTAAGATCAGTTCATCGCGTTTACTAACCAGGTAAATCGCATCAATATCGCTACGACTGCGCACTTCTTTTTCAAGCGGAAGATTGGTTATGCTCTGCATCTGATCAATGCGTGCCTGGCTTTGGTCTGTTTGTAAAACCCGGCCAATAAAAGAAGCTAATTGTGATTTAGAGGTGAAAAAATGTTGTTCAATTTCACTGTGATTTTGCGCCTGCCATTCCTCTTTAAATGCTTGAGCAACGCGTTTGCCATAGTCCGAATTAGGTGCAATAACCAGTGGGTTGCGGTGCTGATTTTCAGTGATAAATTGCACCGCCTGTTGCGCTTCCTGCTCCGGTGAGAGTGAAAATGAATAATGCCAGGGCAATGCAGCAGTTACTTCCTGCGCATTATTATCTGCGCGCTTTAATGGCGGCTGTGAAAAACTATTAAGTGCCAATACCGGTATTTTTTCAATCAAAGGCAAAAATGTTTCAATATCATTTTTCAGTAATGGACCGATCACAAAATCAATATTATTTTGTGCTAACAGCGGGGCTATTTCAGCTACTGCCTGAGCATTAGTATCATAAAAATGCAGTGTCGGTGAGTTAATAACCTGAGCGTTTTCTATGACGGATTTGTTGGCCTGCTGCTGACGATAAAAGGCATCTAATATGCCCCGTTGAATAGATTTACCCTGCTGCTGGAAACGTCCGGAGAGCGGCAGTAATACGGCGATATTTTCTGGCTGAAAAGCCTTAAATTCGGCAATATTAGTCAGTTGTGTTGGCATAAACGACAAAGCCGGGTGCTGTGAATACTTATATTTCCAGTCATCTAGCGCGCTTTTTAACTGGCTGGCACGTAATTGATAACGTTGGTAAATAGTTGCAAGTGCATACCAGCCTTCTTTAAAGAAAGCGTTTTTAATGCTCTTTGGATCCAGACTGGCATCGCTTGCGGCAAGTTCGGCTTCTTTCTGAAACTGATCAAGGGTGTTTGCTGGCAGTAAAGAGAGTTCGGTTAATAAAAGATCATTGTATTGCTGTTTGCGTTTATCTCCTTTTAATAAGGGGGTCAACGCTAATAAAGTATTTGCGGCGGCGAGATGATTTTTTTGCTGTGCATAAAGATTAGCTTGCAGTGAGAGTGAGGCAATGGAAGCAAAATAGGATAATTTTTGCGGATCGATCGCCCTTAATGCTTTTTGTGATTGAGTGAATTGTTTTTTTGCAAATAGATTCTGTGCGATCAATAAATCAAGTGATGTTTGATCTTTAGCTGAAAGCGCTTTAGTTTGCAGATAGGTAATGATTGAATCTGCGAGAACAACCTGTCCTTCTTCAATAAGCGCTTGCACGGCTAAAAGCTGCCAAGCCGCATTGTCAGGATCTTTGTTAAGCTGATCTTTTTGGATATAGAATGCGGAACTGTTATCTAATTCAGAAAACAGTTCTTCCGGTATGTTTTCGGGTGATGAAGGCCCCAGACTACACGCCGTTAAAAGTGTCATCGTTAAGGTCATTATTAGCAAGTATGAAAAGCGTTTTGCTGAGTTTATCAAGTTCAAAATATTATCCCTTTTGAGCTAGCAAGTATTCGATGTAGGTATCAAGATGCCTATAGTGTAATATTGCCGCCTCAGTTAAACAATCTTATTCACTTTATCAAGGCGATTATATGTCTGAAAATAGCCAAATCTTTTCTCAACTCCCTGCAAAACTTTATATTGTTGCTACCCCCATTGGCAATATCAGTGATATTACCTACCGGGCAATAGAAACACTACAACAGGTGGATTTGATTGCTGCTGAAGATACGCGTCACAGCGGAAAGTTATTAAGCCATTATCAAATCAAAAAACCGATGTTTCCGTTGCATGACCATAATGAGCGCCAACGCGGACAAATCCTGATTGAAAAAATTAAAGCCGGGCAGTCAATCGCATTAATATCGGATGCAGGCACCCCGTTAATTAGCGATCCCGGTTATCACTTAGTCAATGAATGCCGTGAAGCTGGTGTTGATGTTGTCCCCATTCCTGGTGCCTGCGCTGCAATAACCGCGCTGTGCGCAGCAGGTTTGCCATCGGACAGGTTTTCTTTTGAGGGTTTTTTGCCGGCAAAAGAGAAGGGCAAACAGGATAAATTAAAAGCGCTGATTGAGGAAACCCGCACCATGATATTCTATGAGTCACCGCGCCGCATAGAAGATACTGTCACACAAATTATGAATGTATTTGGTGCGCAGCGTAAACTCGTTATTGCCCGTGAATTAACCAAAACCTTTGAATCTTTTTATTCATTTACAGCGCAAGGGATGCTGCAGTGGTTACAGCTGGACACTAACCATTGCCGCGGTGAATTTGTATTAATGGTTGCCGGAGCGCAAAAAGATGAGCGGGCTATTCCACAGGTAGCGCTTAATACGCTGGCCTTGCTAAAAGAGCAATTGCCGCTAAAAAAAGCGGCCGCCTTAACGGCACAAATCCATGATCAGAAAAAAAATGAGCTTTATAAATGGGGATTGGAGAATTTGTAAGCGATAGCCAAGTAGTTTAGGGATAGCGCTTGTATTTATGCCTGACTATCCCGTATAATCCGCCGCGGAGTTGACCAGATCGTCGCCGCTTTTATCTTTCGGGATAAGAGGGGAGGAAAGTCCGGGCTTCAACAGGGCAGGGTGCCAGGTAACGCCTGGGTAGCGTGAGCTAACGACAAGTGCAGCAGAGAGTAAACCGCCTATGTGTCTGTGAAAACAGATGCAGGTAAGGGTGAAAGGGTGCGGTAAGAGCGCACCGGCCAACTAGTAATAGTTTGGTGCAGGGTAAACTCCACCCGAAGCAAGACCAAATAGGCTTCCTGAGGTATGGCCCATACTGGAAGCGGGTAGGTCGCTTGAGCCTGTGAGTGATTGCAGGCCTAGACGAATGACGATTCACGACAGAACCCGGCTTATCGGTTGACTCCATTATCTTCTACTCCCTTTGTTTATCAAGGGGTTGTAGAGATTCTTATTGCTTCTAGCGGCTTCAGCTCGAGGTTCGCTACACAAACAAGTACACAAAGTATCTTCAACTCAGAAACAATACCTATCACTTC
>DATCZZ010000293.1:0-2775 GCA_036525635.1 Psychromonas sp.
GCACATATTGTGGCTCGGTTGGTGCGGAATATATGCATATCACCAATACCGAAGAAAAGCGCTGGATACAAAACCGTATCGAATCCTGTGAAAGTAAACCCTCGTTTAGTGAGGAGGCAAAAAATCGCTTTCTGGAAGAGCTGACCGCCGCAGAAGGGTTGGAGCGTTATATCGGTTCTAAATTCCCTGGTGCAAAACGCTTCTCTTTAGAAGGGGGGGACTCTTTTGTTCCTATGTTAAAAGAGTTGATTCGCCGTGCCGGTGAGCAGGGCGCACAGGAAGTCGTATTGGGTATGGCACACCGTGGTCGCCTTAATGTACTGGTGAATGTGTTTGGTAAAAAACCAGCAGATCTCTTTGATGAATTTGCGGGTAAAAACACCATTATTGACGGCTCGAGTGATGTTAAATATCATCAAGGTTTTAGTAGTGATTTTCAAACACCTAAAGGTAATGTTCATCTCTCGCTTAGTTTTAACCCTTCACATTTAGAAATTGTTAATCCGGTTGTATTGGGCTCTGTGCGTGCTCGTCAAGAGCGTTTAAATGGTATCAGTGAAAGTGTACTGCCTATCACTGTTCACGGCGACTCAGCTATTGCAGGTCAGGGCGTAGTGCAGGAAACCTTTAATATGTCACAGGCACGTGCATTTAAAGTTGGCGGTACAGTACGTATTGTTATCAACAATCAAATTGGTTTTACGACATCTAACCCTGAAGATACACGCTCAACCCGGTTTTGTACCGATATTGCAAAAATGGTTCAAGCACCTATTTTTCATGTTAATGCGGATGATCCTGAAGCGGTCATTTTGGTCACGCAAATCGCACTTGATTTCCGTAACACCTTTAAACGCGATGTGGTTATCGATTTAGTTTGTTACCGTCGTCATGGCCATAATGAAGCAGATGAACCCAGCGCGACCCAGCCTTTGATGTATAAAAAAATAAAAAAACATGCAACACCCCGGGAAATTTATGTACAGCAACTGGTCAGCGAAGGTGTCATTAAAGAGGACTATGCTAAACAATTAATTGCAGATTATCGTGATGCCCTGGACAACGGCGAATGTGTTGTTAAAGAATGGCAGGCAATGTTGCGCCATCCCATCGACTGGACTCCTTATCTGAAACATGATTGGGACGAACCCTATGAGCCGCAGTTTCCTAAACCACGTTTATTTGAATTAGGAAAATTAATTAGTCACTATCCTGACTCTCATGTGCAACACTCTCGCGTTAAAAAGATCTATGAAGATCGCAAATTAATGGCGAATGGTGAAAAACTATGTGATTGGGGGTTTGCTGAAAATTTAGCCTATGCAACTCTACTCGACAGTCAATTTAATATTCGTCTGGTCGGCCAGGATTCTGGACGTGGTACTTTCTTCCATCGTCATGCAGTATTACATGAACAGATGGAGGGCAAACGTTATATTCCTCTTAAAAATATTTCCAATCAGCAAGGGCATTTTGATGTCCATGATTCGGTGCTTTCCGAAGAAGCGGTATTAGCATTTGAATACGGTTACTCAACGGCTGCGCCAAAAGGGTTATGTATATGGGAAGCTCAGTTTGGTGATTTTGCTAACGGAGCACAGGTTGTCTTTGACCAGTTCCTATCTTCTGGTGAGCAGAAGTGGGGGCGCATGTGCGGATTAACGGTTCTCTTACCACACGGTTACGAGGGGCAAGGTCCAGAGCATTCATCTGCCAGATTAGAGCGTTATCTGCAACTTTGTGCCGAGCATAATATGCAGGTATGCGTTCCTTCTACACCCGCGCAAGTTTTTCATATGTTACGCCGCCAGGTAGTGCGCTCAATGCGTCGTCCATTAATTGTTATGTCACCTAAATCACTGTTACGTCATCCTGAAGCGGTTTCCAGTTTAGATGAACTGGCGCATGGCACATTCCAAAATGCGATTGCCGAGATTGATGAGCATGATCCGAAAAAAGTAGACCGCGTCATTTTGTGTAGTGGCAAAGTGTATTATGAACTTCTGGCTAAACGTCGTGATGCAGGTTTAATAAATGTCGCAATTATACGCATTGAACAGTTATACCCTTTCCCTACCAGTGAAGTTAGTGATATTTTAGCTGCTTATCAGCATGTTGAAGCCTTTGTCTGGTGTCAGGAGGAGCCGCAAAACCAGGGAGCCTGGTATTGCAGTCAACATCATTTCAGAAGTGTACTGCCGGCTTCTGCGCGATTACATTATGCAGGTCGTGAAGCTTCAGCTTCTACTGCTGTTGGTTATATGTCTTTACATCTAAAACAGCAAAAAGCATTAATCAATGAAGCACTTGCTATTGTTGAAGAGTAAGTAACACAAATTCCGAATTTTTAATTTAGAGATTTTACCGTAGGAAACGTTAATTATGATTGAAATATTGGTGCCAGAACTTCCAGAATCAGTTGCAGATGCGAGCGTTGCAGTTTGGCATAAACAAGCGGGTGACTTTGTTGAACGTGATGAAGTGCTTGTTGAAATAGAAACTGACAAGGTAGTTTTAGAAGTCCCGGCAACTGCGTCTGGCATATTAGAAAAAATTGTAGAAGCTCAGGGGGCAACGGTCCATTCCAAGCAATTACTCGGTCATATAAAAGAAGGAGCTGCAGCGCCCGTAAAAACGCAGGAAGCTGAACCTACTGCGCCAGCTATTACTGCCGATGCAAGTCCCTCCGTACGACGTTTAATCCTTGAAAAAGGTTTGAATGCTTCAGAGATCAAAGCAACGGGTAAAGGCGGTATGATCACGCGTGAAGATGTG
>DATCZZ010000294.1:0-8140 GCA_036525635.1 Psychromonas sp.
GTGTTTTTTTAACAATAAATACAAAAAATAAGATAAAAAATGATCGCATATAACTTCTCTTGGTGAACCTGGGCGTATTGATCTTTGGAGATTGTTTTTTCAGTTTTTTTATTAAAAGAGCACTGCTAATTTATTTAAAAATACTACTATTGTATTGATGTTAATAATTTGAGGACTCAATTATGATGGAAATTAAACATTTATTAAGCATGGACGGCGAGATCGTTTTTGGTATTGTTAATGAACGCTTACGCTTAGAGTGTAACAGTTTAGATGAACTGGCTCATCGTTATAATCTAGATCAGCAGGCGTTAACTGAAAAATTGAAATCGGTCGGTTATCACTACGATCCCATTAGGAATCAATTTAAAGCTGATTAGTTGAGTTGTCGATAGCTGACTTATTTTGCCTGGAAGTTGACCAAATATCCTCTTTTAAACAGCCACTTTGCAAAGTGGCTGCTCTTATCAATTAAAAAGTTTACACTGTTGATCTGTTTTTTTTACTGAGTAAGCTCTACTGGACTAAAACCTATGAAATACTACGCCTATTACCATAGCCCAATCGGCAAACTGACCCTGCAGGCAAATGTTCAAGGCCTGCTGGGTGTGTGGTTTGAAACCCAAACGACACAACCTGAAAATCTTGGCGTATTAGATAAAAACTATCCAATTTTGTTACAGACAATGCAGCAACTGGAGGAGTATTTTCGAGGTGATCGAGATCATTTTACCTTGCCTATCGCAGCAACAGGGACGCCATTTCAGCAACAGGTGTGGCATGTTCTTTTGAGCATTCCCTTCGGTCAAACCTGGTCCTATCAACAGCTCGCTAATGCGATAGACAATCCTAAAGCGGTTCGGGCAGTTGGTCTGGCAAACAGTAAGAATCCGATTTCGATTATTATTCCATGTCACCGTGTGATTGGAAAAAATGGCAAGTTGAGTGGCTATGCGGGGGGAGTTGAACGTAAAAAAGAGCTGTTAAAACATGAAGGTATTTTTTTGAAATAATGCACTGCACAGCGCTTATAACTGTGGATTTTGTCAGCTAACTGGCTAGCGCTGCTTCCGCCCTTTATTTTTCGTGCAAATAATAATTGTTATTGCCTCTTTAAGCGCTTCCACGAGAGGTTAACCCTCTAATTACTCTGATTATCATAACGGCGATGGTCAACGCCGCCACTGTTATTGTAAACTGGGCCGAGACAATGACCATATCAGAGAGACAACATGCTAATAAAGTTTAATCAGGGAAAAATAATTGCGAATAACCGTGACATTATGGTCAAGCTTGAAGGCGATGCAAAAGTGACCCTGCAGGCTCAGGTTGATGAAGTGGCTCTTATCGGCGGCGCTAATGTGATCACTGCGCTAGGCAGTGGGCTGAGCTGGTCTCTGCGCTTAGACAATCGGCAACAGCTGCAAAGTCTAGCTGCTGAAATCGGTATTGCCATTCAAGATTGAGGCGATATTTGTAGCGCTTGCTAACTGAGCAGCTATGTTGAATTTACAGCCTTTATCGGCCCATCAGGTTGTGGATTATTGTGTGTAATTGCAGGCTGAGGAGCACGTCCTGCACTATATATCCGTTTTGATGCCTGATAATAGCAAATCCGATAACTATCACTCCATCTCTGTTTGTTAACTTTCAGACAATTTTTCCTATTATCCACATTTTGCTGTTTCTTATTTTATTACAAATCAATGGGTTAAGTTTGGCTTGTGAATTGCAGTAACTACTTGATGATAACAGGGAGCAATTGATGAAACGTGAGATCAAACATGAATTAGACTGGAGCGGGTATAAAGATCAGGGGATGGGGGATGCGTATGCCGATATTCCCCGTTCGGGCGGTGATTTTGCCAAAGCGGTATCCGTTTGTATTAACAGTGGCGTTTGTGAAGAGCAAACCAGAGGACTGATGTGCCCCAGTTACCGTATTGATAAGCGCAAGCCGCGCTCGCCCGGTGGACGGGTGAGCTTATTTAAACGGGTGTTAAATTTAAACAGCCCGGATGCGCTCTATCACGACAAGGAGTTGGCTGCGGCAATGGATGATTGCATCTCCTGTAAGGGGTGCAAGCGCGAATGTGAAAACAGTTTGGATATGGCAATGATCAAGGTGGAGTATCTTGCACAGCGCATTAAAAACATCGCACTGTTTAAAAAAATGAGGCGCAGTTATCTGCGGGCTTGGCTTTTTGCCGAGTGGCCATTTTTACTATATCGTTACCCCTGGCTTAAATGGGGAATGCGTGCCCGCAATGCGCAGCCATGGTTGGCTAAACTCACTGAATATCTTCTGGGGATCAATGCCAAGGTGCACCTTCCCGAGCCAGCAAAGCAGCCTTTTCGCTCCGCACAACAATTTTATCGCCCCTCTTTTATCAGCAGGCGAAAAGATTGTACAACCTCTCATTCAGTGGTGTTATGGATAGATACTTTTACAGCATTATTTCAACCTAAGGTTGCTGAGGATGCTTTAGCATTGTTATTAAATGCAGGTTACTGTGTGACATTGATCCAACCTGAAGAGTCCGGTGATGGCACTATTCTTGATGCGGGACGTACCCTGTTTTCGCAGGGGCGTGTGGATCGTACCAGGGAAGAAGCGTCCAAGTTGCTGGCTGTATTGGCGCCGCATGTACAAAAAGGGCTCTCCGTTATAGGGTTGGAGCCATCGGCTTTGTTGATGCTGCGTGATGAATATAAAGTGTTGGGGTTGGGGCAGCAAGCTCAGGAGATCGCCGGATCGGCACTATTACTGGAGGAATTTATTGCCAAAGAGCGGGTTAATCATCGCTTTAATCTGCGCTTTATTTCAGCTAAAACGGAGCCTGCTTTGTTAGTGCATGGCCATTGCCATCAGAAATCAGTGGGGGCGATGAAGTCGATGCGTAAGGTACTGCGTTTGATACCTGATATTGATTTCAGCATTATTGAGTCCAGCTGCTGCGGTATGGCCGGAACCTTTGGCATAGAGGTAGAGCATGCTCAGCAGTCACAAAAAATGGCCGAGCTATCGCTGCTGCCCGCACTTCGCTTGCAACCTGACGCGACTGTACTGAGTACCGGATTTTCCTGTGCGCATCAGATTAAAGCGACAGCGTCACGTCACACCGTGCATTTAGCCTCCTATTTGGCTGCGCATATGATAACAAACTGAGCCGCTGAAAAATGCGCCAGAAGCGCAGGAGGGTGACCTATTCTTGATCCTGAATCCGCTCTATTAAATTAATCTATGTGGCTAAACGGAATGCTATAAATCAAGCTGAACAGCAAATTTTGTTGATTTGTGATTAAACTTGCTACACTTAAAAAGCAGGCTTACTGTTCCTGTATTGTTTGGCGTTGAATTGGAGTTTTCCATGTTGCGTATTATTTTACCCGTTTTGCTCTCTTTCGCTATGCTGGGCTGCAGCGCTAAACCCGTGACCGACTTCGCCGTGGCGCATGACTTTTCCCAGTATAAAACCTTTGCTTTTGTTGCCCCGTCGCAAGGAGCTGTTGCCAGCATCGATAGTTCCCGTATAGAAAGTGCGGTAGCAACACAGTTAAACAAGAAGGGGGTTAATCAAACTGAGTTCCGAAGTGCGGATTTGCTGGTGGATTACCATATCGATAGCGCGACTGAACTGGAGCCATATGGCGGGTCTGTCGGGGTGGGAATGGGGATATTCCATAGAGGGAGTATAGGCATAAGCACGCCTCCGCGTTACCGCGAACGTAAATACGGTAAGTTAGTCCTTGAATTTTCAAATCCTAAAAGCAAATCCATAATATGGCGTTCTGTTTCTCAAAGGCGGCTGACGGAGACAATGTCTGCGGAGAAACGGGCAAACTTTATTATGGAAGAAATTGCTTTAATGCTCAAAAATTACCCGCCGCAAGCAAAATAAAGACAAATAGCTACAGAGTTCAAACTCTTTACATTATCCACTCGGTCGATGGAAAGTAAACAAAATGGGGTATTCAGTTTATGCGAATTGCTACCGAATGTGTGGAGAGAGCTACCTAAAATAAATTTTCAGGTAGCTTTTGTATGGCCAGCCTAATGGACAATGATCTTAAACATCTAGACCTGCCACTTACGACCTGTTCTTTCCCAAAATCTGGGCGCACCAATATTTGCACCGCGAATATTACCGTGGTACATTTGAGCAACGAGGTTGTTATATTCCTGCTGGCTCAGTTTAAGCAAATTTTTATGATCACCCGACTCAATGTAAACATTTTCCGCAGCTAATAAACTTTCATCGACCAACATCTCCATCCTGTAAGGTATGCCCATCGCGGGAATCGCACCTTGGGTACAGTCGGGAAATAATTCCTGTAATTTCTGTTCGCTGACCAAATTATAATGCTTGCCGGTCAGGTTATTCACGCCGGTTAATGACAGACGACTATTGGCAGGCAGAGACGCCATCAGATAATCCCCCTCATCACTTTGTAATACAACGGCTTTAGCAACTTTTTCCGCAGGCAGGTGAGCCGAACGAGATGAGTCAAAGAGTGTTAAGGCTTTGCGATGTTCAATCGTGTCGTAGTGGATCTTTTCGTGGTCAAAATACTCTTTCAGTGTGATTGCAATGGCCATAGATACCTCCTCAAAAAAACACTAGACCTGCATGTTTAATTATAGCCTATCCCGGTATTATCCGGAAAATAGTTACGCGGGAGGTAAGAGCTTGTCACATCCCGGTTGGCTTGGGTATAACCTCAAGATGACCTGATTTATTCTACGATTAGATAACCTTTGTACATCTGCATTTGGCAGTGAAACAGATACTGCCCTTTTTCCAGCATGGGAAGGGTAATTGCAAACGCTTTGTTTAAGGGTAACTCCTCACTTATGTTCAGATCCGGAAAGATGACCATTTCAGCGCAGGGAGTTGCATCTTTTCGAATAAAGTTAAGAATGGCTGTTTTATGGGCGCTCACTGTTATTGTTGCTGGCTGATAAACACCATCCTGAACAACAATATCGATCACCGCATTGTCTTTATCTGCTGACACTTGCCGCTGGCTCTTGGGGGCGTAAAGCCAGAACCACCAGATAATCAGAGCAATTAAAAAAATACCCGCCAGATTAATAAATAACATCATTTTCTCCTAATGCTCCTGAGGTTTAAAAAAACGTAAACGATTAGCGTTACTGACCACGGTGACTGATGAAAATGCCATTGCGGCACCGGCAATAACCGGATTAAGCAACAGCCCGGTTAATGGGAATAAAACACCCGCAGCTAAAGGCACACCCGCCGTGTTGTAAATAAAGGCACCAAACAGGTTTTGTTTAATATTACGCAGGGTAGCTTTACTTACCGAGATCGCGTCAGCCAGACCATTTAACGATCCGCGCATTAAGGTGATATCTGCACTTTCTATCGCCACATCTGTTCCTGTCCCAATTGCAAAACCAACGTTAGCAAGCGCCAGTGCAGGAGCATCGTTAATGCCGTCTCCAGTCATCCCGACTATTTCACCCTGTGCCTGCAACTGTGCTACTTTTTGTGATTTTTCCTCCGGCAGTACTTCAGCAAAAAATTCTGTTATACCGACTTTTCGGGCTACCGCTTTTGCCGTTTCCTGGTTATCACCCGTGAGCATAATGACGCGAATGCCATTATTCTGTAGGCGTTTGATAGCAGAGATAGAATCATCTTTGATAGGATCGGCAACTGCGATAATCGCGGCTAACTCACCATTCATGGCGAAAAACATCGGCGTTTTCGCTTCATTGGCCATTTCGGCACTGATCTCAAGGCTTTTTTGGTCAAGATCAATATGTTGCTCACGCATTAGTTTCTGGTTGCCAAAAAGCAAACGTTTATCACCCAGTTGTCCCTCCACACCCTGGCCCGCAATCGCATTAAAATGCTCGACTTTATCTGTGCTTAAACCTCGCTCTTTCGCCGACTCGACAATGGCTTCTGCCAGTGGATGTTCCGAGCCGATTTCCAAACTTGCCACCAATTGTAATATCTGATTTTCATCCATTGCATTAACCGGATAGATATCTGTCACTTTGGGCTGGCCTAAGGTAATAGTGCCGGTTTTATCGAGGATCATAGCGGTGATTTTTGATGCATTTTGCAGTGCTTCGCCATTACGGATAAGGACGCCGGCCTCCGCTGCTTTGCCCACGCCAACCATTACCGACATCGGTGTTGCCAGCCCTAAGGCACATGGGCAGGCAATAATAAGTACCGTGGTTGCTGAGACAACCGCAAAGGCAATGCTGTTATCGGGACCAAAGTTCAACCAAATTAAGGCACTGGTTATGGAAATAATCATAATCACCGGAACAAAATAGCCGGAGATAATATCAGCCAGACGTCCGATCGGAGGTTTGGAGTTTTGCGCTCGTTTTACCATCTTAATTATCTGTGCAAGCGCGGTATCCTTGCCGATCCGTTGCGCCTGAAAAATAATGGATCCGCTTTTGTTGATTGTGCCGGCAACGACCTCATCACCTGATGATTTTTTTACCGGCATCGGCTCACCGGTCAACATCGACTCATCAATGGTTGTTTTGCCTTCATTGACTATCCCATCAACTGGGATACGTTCACCGGGGCGGACGCGAACAAGGTCATTTAATAAAACCTCTTCGATGGCGATATCAATATCCTGACCATCACGAATAACGCGTGCAGTTTTTGCCTGTAAGCCAATTAACCGCTGTATTGCTTCGCTGGTGCGGCCCCGCGCTTTGACTTCAAGCGCCAAACCCAAATTAATTAAACCGATGATCATGGCGGTCGCTTCAAAATAAACATGCCTTGCTATTTCAGGTAAGGCGAGAGGATAGATAACGACAACCATTGAATATAGCCATGCAGTGCCGGTTCCTAAGGCTATTAAGGTATCCATGTTGGCGTTGTGATTAACAAAAGAGTTCCAAGCGCCGATATAGAAATGTTTACCCGCAAAATACATGACTCCGGCGCAGAAAAGGCCAATAATAAACCAGACAATACGCTCTGTTGGGGAGTTGACGGTCATTGCGCCCCCTAAAAGGCCATATGCCATTAACCCGCCCCCTAGAGCTAAACCGATCCACATTTGTACCATCAACTTGTGGTAATAGGTTTGTTCAGCTTGGTTTTTTTCCTCGAGCAGATCCTGGTCACTGGCGTTGCCTGTACTTTTAGCATGATAGCCGGCAGATTCAATCGCTTGTATTAACGTTTTAGTGGCTGCATGACCTGTAACCGAGACCGTTCTTAGTGCCAAATTCATCTGTGCTTGCTGCACATCAGGCAGCGCATTTAAGGTTTTTTCTATTTTGCTGACGCAGCTTGCACAGGTTGCGCCCTCAATCAGTAACTCTTGTGTGTTTGCTGGTGACTCAGCAGAGTTTTTGTTGCTGTGTGAGGACTTTTCCGCTGACTGACTCTGATCTGATGCCGTTTCTGCAATCGGTAACGTGCTTGTATAACCTTTTTCTGCAATTAACGTTTTAATAGACTTTATCGTGTTTTCATAATCGACAGACTTTTCAATAGTCAAATCAACACGATTAGATGCAAAACTGACTTCTGCATGAACGCCTTCTATGGCATTAAGCGCTGTCTGCAATCGGCTCGCACAGCCATTGCAGCTCATACCATAGACAGTTAATGTTAAGCTCTTGGATAAAGACATACCCCCTCCTATATTCAGTTTGACTGCAATCTTAGCAATAAGTTTAGGCATTACCCTTAGAGGAAGGTCAACCCTAGATTACAATTATTATTTTAGCCGGCAGACATACTGCGCTATCCGCAACTTTCTCTAAAACAAACTAACATTTAACAAGAGGGAAATTTGTTCAATTTTTTTAAAATGTGCTCCTGCTGGATCTCAAAATAAAAGGGAATATTCTGATGAGAAAGTATGTTGTTTTTACGGTTGTTTTTTTGCTTGTTTTGACCGGGTTTTTATCTTTTCTCTGGCCGTCAGCAAGCTGGTTTCTGATCATTCTGCTACCCGTTATTGCTGTTGCTCTTGTTGATATGAGACAGACCAGGCATGCATTACGGCGTAATTTTCCCGTACTTGCTCACGGCCGCTGGATGGTGGAGTTTATTCGCCCCTATCTGCGCCAGTATCTTTTTGAGTCAGATACCGATGGTCAGCCGATCAACCGGAT
>DATCZZ010000295.1:0-4208 GCA_036525635.1 Psychromonas sp.
CTGTTTTTGAACAACAATCACAATCTCTTACCGGTTTTGGCCGAGGTGTTGAGCGCGAAGCATTGCGTGTTACTCCCGATGGGAGCTTATCGAAAAATGGCCATCCTGATTCTTTTGGCAGTGCGCTATGCCACAGTTCAATCACCACCGATTATGCTGAAAGCCTATTAGAATTTATTACCCCCGTCGCTAAAGATGTTGAGCAGCTATTTGCTTATTTAAACGATATTCACCATTATGCCGCTAAAAACTTAGAAAATGATGAAACATTATGGCCAATCAGTATGCCCTGTTTTGTTGACGATGAAGACTTAGTTGAACTGGCGCAATATGGTTCATCGAATATTGGCAAAATGAAAACCGCATACCGTCAAGGATTAAAAAATCGTTATGGCAGTATGATGCAGATCATCGCTGGTGTGCATTATAATTTTTCGTTGCCTGCTGCTTTCTGGGATGTTTGGGCTGAAGTGCAGCAATCCCCTTTAACCGGAAAAGAAGCGCAGTCAGCAGGTTACATGGGACTTATTCGAAATTACCTGCGCTTCGGTTGGGTTATTCCTTATCTGTTTGGCGCGTCGCCTGCACTTTGCAAATCATTTTTACAGGGCAAAAAAAACGCTTTTGAATTTTTAGAAACGGGCAAGGGAACCGTGTACTTACCCTATGCGACCTCATTACGAATGAGTGATTTAGGCTATACAAATAGTGCACAATCAGCGCTCAAAGTTTGTTACAACAGTCTGGATAATTATTTAAGTTCAGTACGATCGGCTTTGCATCAGAAAGCCCCGCAATTTAGTCGCTTGGGCATTAAAGAAAATGATCAATATATTCAGTTAAACGATAATATATTACAAATCGAGAATGAACTGTATGCATCGATCCGTGCAAAACGTGTACAGGAAAAGGGCGAAACACCTTCACAGGCGTTGCATGCGAGGGGGATTGAGTATGTTGAAATCCGCTCTTTAGATGTCAATCCATTTTCGAAAGTGGGGATAACCGAAGAGCAGGTAAACTTTTTAGATCTCTTTCTTACTTGGTGTGCAATCATTCCGTCAGAGGATATTTCACAATCACAATCACAACATATTTCAGCAAATTTAAATAAAGTGGTGACCCAGGGGCGCATGCCTGATCTGATGCTGGAAATCGATGGCAAAGAGCAAAACATAGCTGCTTGGGGGGATTGGCTAACCGGACAGTTAAAAGAGCTTGCGATTGTAATGGATAAACAAAGTGATTCGCAACGCTATCAGAATGCGATTGGGCACATTGCACCGCGTTTCGCTTCAGCGGAACTAACCAGTTCTGCGCGTATTTTAAAAATCATTAAAGAGAGTTATTCCGATAATGGCCCGCTAGCTTTGAGTCTGTCGAAAAGTTATAAAAAAGAGTTAATCGAACAGGGGTATCAACTCTGGTCTGACGATTTTTTTGCCAATGAGAAAATTATTTCTGAGCAGAAACAAAAAAAGATAGAAGAGAGTGACGTTCTCAGTTTTGACGAATATCTGCAGCAATATTTCTTAAATGCGGAAAAAAAATAAACTAGAAGCCTCCTTTGAGGCTTTTAGTTTTCCGCTGCGGATATAAGGAATTTGTAAACTTGGGGGACATTATCGTTAATTTTAACGGGCAAAATTGAGCAGATATTTATGCGGATGGCTATTATTCAGTGTTTTTAGGGGTAAGTTCAATGAAGATTAAAAAACAAATAATCTATCTTATTAGTGCCTTAATATTAACTTCATGTGCCACACCACCCCCTGAAAATCCTGATAATATTTGCGCTATTTTTACTGAAAACAGAAGTTGGTATGACGCCTCTAAAGAGATGAATGAAAAATGGGGTACCCCGATTCATGTTCCCCTTGCAATGATGTATCAAGAGAGCGGATTTAAGCACAATGCCGCACCACCGATGCAGTACTTATGGTTCATTCCTATTGGCAGAGCAAGCGATGCTTATGGCTATGCTCAAGCCAAAACCATGACCTGGCATGACTATCAACGTGAAACCGGCAATCACTGGTCCAGCCGTGATGATTTTGCTGATGCAATTGATTTTATGGGATGGTTTACTTATAAAACTCAAAAAATAAATGGTGTTTCAAAATGGGATGCTTACGGACAGTACCTAAATTATCATGAGGGTTGGGGAGGGTACCGGAACAAAAGTTACAAGAATAAGCCCTGGTTAATTAAAGTCTCTCAGAGAGTTGATCAACGTTCTAAAAAATATGTAACGCAGTTACGTGATTGCCAGGATGATTTAGATGCAAGCTGGCTGTGGAGGTTGTTTTTCGCCTGATTAGGGGCTATTTTTACAGCTCAAAATGTTGTCAGCTACCACCTAAAGTAACTATTAACGGATGGCGCCTCTTGCTGAGCATAAAACAGTCTTTATTAACAATAAGTAACAAATATAAACAGCCCTAATTATTACTCGAAAAAAGGAATAAATATGCCATTATTAGATAGTTTTACCGTCGATCATACCATTATGAATGCGCCTGCCGTGCGCATCGCTAAAAAAATGCTTACACCGGGTAAAGATACCATCACTGTTTTTGATTTGCGTTTTACCGCACCGAACAAAGCTATTTTGTCAGAAAAAGGGATTCATACTCTTGAGCATCTTTTTGCCGGATTTATGCGTGACCATTTAAATTCAGAGCAGGTTGAAATTATTGATATCTCCCCAATGGGCTGCCGCACGGGCTTTTATATGAGCTTAATAGGCGCGCCAACTGAATCCCAGGTGGGTGATGCCTGGATGGCTGCAATGCGTGATGTATTAGCGGTTAAGTCTCAGAGCGATATCCCTGAATTAAATGAATATCAGTGTGGTACTTATCTAATGCATTCACTTTCTGAAGCGAAAGAGATTGCGCAGGGGATCATCGATGCCGGCATTGGTATCAATAAAAATGAAGATATCGCATTAAATGAAGAGCGTTTAAAGCAGCTGTAATGCTTTGACAAGATTACAAAGAGCACTTTTTTATTTTTTAAAAAATGAAAACGTGCTCTTTGTTGAGACATTAGACAACTAGGCAGCACACTTGTCGCCGCGATCAATAGGCTCTAGCTAACCTCTTTATACAGGTGAGGCATAACTTTAACTAGTTTAACCATGTTATTTTCCACCTCTAAAATTTCCATCGGATAACCGCATATACGCGCACTAATATTGCTTTTGGGAATCTCTTCAAGGTATTCTAAAATTAAACCATTCAAAGTACGAGGACCGTCCGTTGGTAATTTCCAGCCCATCTCTTTATTGATATCGCGTATACCTAAGCTGCCTTCAATGATAAAAGAGTTATCTTTCTGTTTGTAAATTTCCTGCGAGCTATGCGGCTCCTGGGTGGTCGTAAAGTCACCGACAATCTCTTCTAAGATATCAGCCAGTGTGACTAACCCTTGAATATCACCATATTCATCCACGACTAAACCGATACGTTCCTTGTTATGCTGGAATTTAATCAGCTGTGTATTTAAGGGGGTGCCTTCAGGGATAAAATATAAACTTCTTACACTGCGCAGCAGTGTTGTTTTGCTAAATTCCTCTTTTAACAGGATAAGCAGAGAATCACGCGCGTGCACAAAACCTATCGCATCATCAATTGTATCCCGGTATAACAGCGTCATAGTATGAGTGCGATGTTGCAACTGTTTGAGAATAGTTTCCCAATCCTGATTGATATCGATTGCAGCTATTTCGTTACGCGGAATCATTATCTCATCGACGGTAACCTGCTCCAGATCCAAGATACTGAGTAGCATCTGCTGGTGATGCTCAGGAATCATCGCCCCTGCTTCATTGACCACTGAGCGCAACTCATCACTGGATAAAGCATGATCATCGAGGTGCTTAACGTTCACCCCAAAAATACGCAGGAGTGTATTTGAAATCCCGTTGATGAACCACACCAACGGACTGAGAAATCTTTGCAATGGGCGTAAAATAAATGAACTTGGAAAAGCAATTTTTTCCGGGTAAAGAACAGCCAGGGTTTTTGGGGTGATTTCTGCAAAAATCAAGATAACTAATGTGAGTACACCGGTTGCTATGGCAATACCTGCATCACCAAATAAACGTTGCCCGACGATCGTGGCGATAGCCGATGCCAAAATATTTACTAAGTTATTACCGATTAGAATCAGACCAATAAGTTTGTCCGGCTCCTTAAGTAATT
>DATCZZ010000296.1:0-2216 GCA_036525635.1 Psychromonas sp.
TATCTTTTGCACTATGGCAGCGTATTCGTGCGGCATTATGGTTAACCAGCAGCCTGTTTATTGTTGGCGCTATTTTATCCTTCATTCAGACACTGGATTATGAACGTGCTGTGGGTTTACTTGTGGCCCTGAGTTTATTGGTTGCAAGTCAAAAATTATTCTATCGCCGGGCGCGTCTTTTTAGCAATCTGCTCGACTTTAAATGGTTGCTGCTCAGCATAGCGGCGTTAGCTGGCTTTATCTGGCTAATTTTCTTATCGTTTCAGGATACTATCTATAACGATCAATTGTGGTGGCAGTTTGCCACAGACCAGCAGGCTCCGCGCAGCATACGTACCGCGGTGGCAGCGGTTGCTACTCTGCTGATTTTTTACGTCATTAACGCCCTGCGTCCTCCACGGCAAGTACCTGATTTCCCAGATAATAAGGAGTTGGCCTTAGCCAGAGAGATTATTCAGCGGCAGGATAACGCAGAGGGTAATTTTGCGTTAACGGGGGACAAGCGCTTACTGTTTTCTGAAAGCCGTAAAAGTTTCATTATGTTTGCCTCACATAAGCGCAGTTGGATCTCTCTGGGTGATCCTGTTGGTAATGACGACCAGGATCAGGTCAGTTTGTTATGGGACTTCAAAACGATGGTTAATCGTGAACAGGGGCACACCGTCATCTATAAAGTGGTTAGAGATCATATCGACTGGTATATAGATGCCGGTTTTAACCTGTTTAAACTGGGCGAAGAAGCCTGTATCAAGTTGGCTGACTTTGATCTGCAAGGCCCAAAGCGCAGCAAATTACGCCAGACCAGAAATAAAGCGATTCGTTCTGGTTTGCGTTTGGAATTTATCCGACCACCCTATGACGACGCTTTATTGGAAGAGCTGCATAGTATCTCGGACCAGTGGCTGGCGCTTAAAAATGTCAGAGAAAAAAGCTTCTCATTAGGCCGCTTTGATAAAGGTTATCTCAATGAACTGCCCTTGGCTCTGGTCTATGAGCAACAGCGCATAACGGCTTTTGCGAATGTATTTGTCACGCAAACGAAGAAGGAATCGACTATCGACCTGATGCGCCACTTACCGGATGCCGCTAAAGACACCATGGATTTTCTCTTTATTGAGCTGATGCTGACATTAAAAGAGCAAGGTTATGGTGAATTCAGTTTGGGCATGGCGCCACTTTCCGGTTTTACAGATCATGAGAACGCCAGACTCTGGGATCGCTTTGGCATGATGATCTATAAAAATGGCAAGCGTTTTTACAATTTTGAAGGTTTGCGGAATTTCAAAAACAAGTTTGATCCGCAGTGGGTGCCGCGCTATTTGGCAACCACACAGAAAGGCGTGACTCCTTTTCTGACCCTGGTTGATATCGCCGCTCTGACCAGTGGCGGTCTTAAAGGGGTCTTTAAAAAAGAAAAAGCGTAAACCAATCTTTTTCCTTGGGTAATCACATGAAAAATTACCCAGTTTAGGTAACATAGCTATTTTAATCTCATGGTATTAAAAGAAAACAGAGTATAGATGAGCGGTTTTTCATTGGCTAATTTTGATTTTCAACACTTCTTTTATATAAATTTTATGTAATATGTGTTTTTATTCATACAGTTAATTTAACAAGGTCTGCTAGTCAGCTTTTCTGTTAATGTGTTTATTGCTTGCCTCTTTGCCATATGGAATATGAATCACTTTGATTAACTTTTGCATGAAAATAAACGGGAAATAATTCCTTTTCTGTTACAAACGAGTTGATGATGCTAAATACAAACCAGCAATATTACGATAATAATGCACAGAATTTTTATGATTCGACTATAACGGTCAATATGCAGTCGCTTTATCGCAAGTTTCTGCCCTTGATTCCTGCTGCTGGATCAATCTTAGATGCTGGTTGCGGTGCAGGGCGTGACAGTAAAGCTTTTTTAGATCTTGGTTTTGATGTTGATGCTTTTGATGCCAGTGAAAAATTAGCTTTATTAGCTTCCGAGTTAACAGGCAGGAAGATAGCTGTCGATCTCTTTCAAACGTATAAAAATAATAAAACCTTTGACGCTATTTGGGCGTGCGCTTCTTTACTGCACGTTCCGTTAAAAGAGCTGCCAGCCGTATTTTCATCTTTATCCGGCATGCTTAAAACGGACGGGCTGTTTTACTGCTCTTTTAAATATGGGGAGGGAGAAGTCTTACGAAACGGGCGTTTGTTTACCGATTTAAATGAGA
>DATCZZ010000297.1:0-6683 GCA_036525635.1 Psychromonas sp.
AGCTCCTCTCCAACATAAATTCGATTTTTAGTCATCACTTCCCGGTCTTGCGCCTGGCACATTGCAGCCTGCTCTCGTTCAAAAAGCTTGTCATCGTTTTTCCCAACTATCTCCCGCTCCGGGTAACCGACAAACTTTTCAAATTGTCTGTTACAACCTAAAAAACGGCTTTCTAAATCTTTAAAGAAAATAAGATCAGCCGATATATCAGCAGTTGTGCGTAACATAATCCGCTCTTTTTCTAATAAGGCTCTTGCCTCATTAATCTCGGTGACATCAAAGACCATACCTATTTGAATGTTGCCGCTGGCAACACTTTCTTTACGAAAGACTATATCACGCTCTCTGCCAGCAAAATCATGGAGTTTACATTCGTGCAAATAGACCTGCTGCTCAGTAAATACTTTTTGATCTATCTTTTCTATCTCATCACTCAGCTCTGCTGGTAATACCTCCGCAGCCGTTTTTCCTATCACTTGCGCCGGCGTCTTTCCGACCAGGTGCGCAAAATAACTGTTACAGGCTAAAAATTGCCCTTTTTTATTTTTAAAATAGATAGGAATACTCAGGTAATCTAACGTTTCCTTTACTTCATCACTCACCAACCCCTCCATTGCCACCGCTAATTCTGTGGCTTTGGCCTTTTTGGGCGGGGGGAGATAAGTTGTTTTTAATGATGGGAAATCAGTGGCTATTTGATCGGCCAGATACTGACTAAATGGCTGCTCACAAATAAAATGAGCATATTTTCTTTCTGCCAGCGCCGCCTGTATATCATCAACACTGCTAACACTGCTCAAGTGATGAATATCATAATTTAATTTTGCCGAAGCCGTGCCGGATAAATTAAGTATGGTGTTAACCAGTTGATAATTATCCCCAATATATAAAACGCTTTCGACAATAATAGACAATAATTACCCCTCAAATATAAAAACAATAACTTAGTAAGTATCATATAAAGGTAGCATCCTTTATAAAACTAAACTTAATAAAAGCAAACAAAAGGAAATAAAAAATAAAAAAGGGGGATATTAATCCCCCTTTTTTATCAACCGGATTTGTTAACTTGACCTGTTAACCCAACTGTTTGCGCACATTTCTAAACATACGCATCCATGGGCTGTCCTCTCGCCACTCGTCCGGATGCCAGGAGTTAGCAACGGTTCTGAATACCCGTTCAGGGTGAGGCATCATGATAGTCACTCGCCCATCCTGAGAGGTTAAACCGGTAATACCATTTGGCGAACCATTCGGGTTTGCCGGATATTGCTCGGTATTTTTGCCGTAGTTATCCACAAAACGCAATGCGACTGAACCGCTCGCTTCAATAGCGGCAAGATGCTCAGCATCTTTTACTTCAACGCGCCCTTCCCCGTGTGAAACAGCAATCGGCATCATTGAACCAGCCATTTCATTGAAAAACAGTGAGTTGGTTTTTTGTACTTCAACAAGGCTGAAGCGAGCTTCAAAACGTTCTGAGTTATTACGTACAAAACGTGGCCATAAATCAGTGCCGGGGATTATCTCATGCAGATTAGATAGCATCTGACAACCGTTGCACACACCTAGCGCAAAAGAGTTCTGACGTTCAAAGAATGTCTGGAACTGCTCACGAGCCTGCGCATTAAACAGAATAGATTTAGCCCAACCCTCACCTGCGCCCAGTACATCACCGTAAGAGAAACCGCCACAAGCAACGAGACCGGCAAAATCAGCAAGCTGCACATCACCTGATAAAATATCACTCATATGCACATCAATTGCCGAGAAACCAGCGCGGTTAAAGGCTGCCGCCATCTCCTGCTGTGAGTTCACGCCCTGCTCACGCAGAATAGCCATGCGCGGTAACGCACCTGTGGCAATGTAGGGAGCCGCAACATCTTCATTGATATCAAAGGTTAACTTGGCGCTTAAACCAGGATCTTGATCATCTAGTTTTTGCTCAAACTCCTGCAAAGCACACTCGGAGTTATCACGCAGCGCCTGCATTTTCAGCGTAGTTTCTGCCCAGATAGCACGGAACTCTTTACGCGGCGCAACCAGTACTTCATTGCCGTCACGTGTGAATTCAATTTGATCACGCTGATTGAGCGTGCCAATCACCAGTGAGTTTGCCGCTAAACCATGGCCCGCAAGGATATTTAATACCGTTTCTTTATCTTCAGCACGCACCTGAATAACCGCACCCAACTCTTCACTGTAAAGCGCAGCAAAATCATCACTGCCGAGCTGGTCTAATTTAACGCTCACGCCGCAGTGTCCGGCGAAGGCCATTTCAGCAACAGTGGTGAACAAACCGCCATCACTGCGGTCGTGGTAAGCAAGTAACTTACGCTCAGCAACCAGAGTCTGCAGTGCATTAAAGAAGCCTTTCAGCTGCGCAGGGTTGTCAACATCTGGCGTTTTATCACCAAGCTGTTTGTACACCTGTGCCAGTGATGAGCCGCCCAAGCGATTTTGACCACAACCTAAATCAATTAGAATTAAATCAGAGTCGCCCTGATCAGTGCGCAGTTGTGGGGTGACAGTATTACGAACATCACGCACCGCGCCAAATGCGGTAATAATGAGTGAAAGAGGAGAGATCACCTCTTTATCCTGATCGCCCTCCTGCCAGCGTGTTTTCATCGACATCGAATCTTTGCCGACCGGAATAGCCAGTTCCAGCTCAGGACAAAGCTCTTCACCAACCGCTTTTACCGCAGCATATAAACCGGCATCCTCACCTGGGTGTCCTGTTGCTGACATCCAGTTTGCAGAGAGTTTAATGCGCTTAAAGTCGCCGATATCTGAACAGGCGATATTGGTAATTGACTCCGCAACTGCTAAACGAGCAGAAGCAGCATAGTTAAGCAGAGCAACGGGAGTACGCTCACCAATGGCCATTGACTCACCGAAGTAGGTATCATAACTGGCTGCTGTTACCGCACAGTTAGCAACGGGTACCTGCCAGGGACCAACCATTTGATCCCGTGCAACCAGACCGGTCACAGTGCGGTCACCAATGGTGATTAAGAATGTTTTTTCAGCAATCGATGGTAAGCGCAATAAACGTTCCGCCGCATCCTTCACGCTTGCACCCGATAGATCCAGCGCTTTACCCTGTGCATTTTGCGACTTAACATCACGATGCATTTTAGGGGCTTTACCTAATAATACCTCTAACGGCATATCGATTGGATTGTTATCAAACTCTGAATCATGCAGGGTAAGCTGCATCTCTTGTGTCGCTTCACCAATCACCGCATATTGAGCGCGTTCACGCTTACAGATAGCTTCAAATGTGGCCAGATTTTCAGGTTTAACCGCTAGTACATAACGCTCCTGCGATTCATTACACCAGATTTCGTGCGGCGCCATGCTCTTTTCATCATTCGGGATAGCGCGCAGCTCAAATTTACCGCCGCGTCCGCCATCATTTACCAGTTCAGGCATTGCATTGGAAAGTCCACCGGCACCAACATCGTGAATAAATTGGATGGGATTGTCTTCCCCCATCTGCCAGCAACGGTCGATAACTTCCTGACAACGACGTTCCATTTCCGGATTTTCACGTTGCACAGAGGCAAAATCCAATGCTTCAGAAGAAGCCCCGGAGTCCATTGAAGAGGCTGCGCCACCGCCTAATCCGATGTTCATCGCCGGGCCACCCAGAACTATTAACTTGGCACCGACCGGAATCTCTTTTTTCTCAACATGGCTGCGACGGATGTTACCAAGACCGCCGGCAAGCATGATAGGTTTATGGTAACCGCGAATTTCTAAACCGTTATGACTCTCTACCTGCTCCTCGTAGGTACGGAAGTAACCGAGAATATTCGGACGGCCAAATTCATTATTAAATGCAGCACCACCTAATGGCGCTTCGAGCATAATATCAAGCGCCGAATCGATACGAGCAGGTTTACCAAAATCGGTTTCCCACGGCTGTTCAAATGTTGGGATGCGTAAGTTAGACACTGAGAAACCGACTAAACCCGCTTTTGGTTTAGAACCGACACCGGTTGCGCCCTCATCACGAATCTCACCACCAGATCCTGTCGCCGCGCCCGGAAATGGGGAGATGGCGGTCGGGTGGTTATGGGTTTCAACTTTCATCAGAATATCGATATCTTCATGATGGTAACCATATTCACGTTCATCAACACTTGGAAAGAAACGTCCGGCTTTTTCGCCAACCATGACCGCGGCATTATCTTTATAGGCGGATAAGACAAAGTCAGGCGTTTTTTCATGGGTATTACGAATCATTTTGAACAGTGATTTCGGCTGTTTTACACCGTCAATAGTCCAATCTGCATTAAATATTTTATGACGGCAGTGCTCTGAGTTTGCCTGGGCAAACATCATCAATTCAATATCGTTTGGATTGCGGCCGAGTTTGATAAAGTTTTCAACCAGGTAATCCATTTCATCATCAGCTAATGCCAGACCCAAGGTTTTATTCGCAACTTCTAGAGCGCCGCGCCCGCCACCCAATATATCCACGCTGCTCATCTGCCCGGGAGCGCCGTGCACAAACAGTGTCTGCGCATCTTCAAGTGAGGAAAAGACCACTTCCATCATGCGATCATGCAGTAAACCCGATAGAACTTGATACTGTTCGCTGGTGAGTGGTGAAGTTGTTTCTACGTAATAGGCAATACCGCGCTCTAAACGCTGTACTTTTGTCAATCCGCAGTTGCTGGCGATATTGGTCGCTTTTGATGACCACGGTGAAATGGTGCCTGGACGAGGCGTAACAAACAGTAATGTACCTACAGGATCATGCTCGGCAATTTTAGGTCCGTAAGTTAATAGTTTTTGCAGTACAACTAGCTCTTGGTCATTTAAAGTCTCAGTTAAATCTGCTGCATGCATATATTCTGCATATATCTCTTTTACAGGTAGATTTAATGCCTCGCAGTTTTTTAATAACTGATTAACACGAAATGTCGATAAGGCAGGAGCCCCACGCAAAATTTCCATAGGTAATTTCTCTCATAGGATAAATAAATGAACTTGGGTTACGCCAATCACATAGAAAAGTTGTTCCGCTCCGGTTTCTCACTGCTGTTGAGTAGCCTGAACATCCTGACCTATTTGATATAATTGGTATTGGAGCGGTATTATATGCAAAAAGCATTTTTTATTAAATAGAAACCCTCTATAGTCGAGGTTAATTTATATTTAATAATGCTAAATTCGCAAAATTATGACGAAAATCCATACAATTTCACTCAAAAAACCTGATATGGACATAAATATGCCCTTTAAAACACCCAAGCGCTTAACAATCTGGCTTTTTGTCAGCCTTGCTTTTTTATTGCTGACCGCTTGCAACCCTTTTTCACCCGCCACCCGCTTAGAGACAATTCAAAAGCGTGGTGAAATTAAAATGGGCACCATTAACGATTCGTTGACTTATAGTTATGACGGCAGTGTTTACAGTGGTTTTGACTATGAACTTGGCAAACAGTTAGCCGATCAGCTGCAGGTTAAATTAACCGTCAAAGAGTACCCGACTTATGAAGCGTTATTTCGAGCATTAGATGATGACAAGGTTGATTTTCTTGGTGCTGGGTTAACATTAACCCCCAAAAGAGCACAAAAATACCGCAGCTCTCCCCCCTATTATTATGTTTCCCAAAAAGTGGTTTACCGCAAAGGGAGCTACCGCCCGCGCCAGGTGGAAGATATTAATGCCCCGATCAGTGTGCTCAAAGACAGCAGTCATGAGGAGACATTGGAAAATTTCTTAGGGAAGATGGATAAACTCGAAATTGAGGTCCTGGAAGACGAAGATCCTGAGACTTTACTGCGCAAAGTCGCGGAAAAAGAGATCACCTTTGCGATTGTTGACAGCTCAACATTGGCACAAAAACAGCGGTATTACCCGGTATTAACCGAAGCATTTACGATCGCGGAGAAACAACCCGTTGCCTGGTTATTGAAACGCCTTCAGGATGATACGCTTTATGCTGCAGTCATTGAGTTTATTGGTAACAGATATGCTGACCAGAGCATCGCCAAACTTGAAGAGAAATATTTTGGTCATGTAAAACGTTTTGATTTCGTTGATACTAAAATATTTTTACAGCGCAACAAAAGCACCCTACCTAAATTTGAAAATTTATTTAAAAAGCATGCCACAACGGCAGTTGATTGGTTATTACTGGCGGCCGTCAGTTATCAGGAGTCACACTGGAATCCGAAGGCTAAATCCCCCACCGGCGTGCGCGGCATGATGATGCTGACCCTGGATACCGCCACCCATATTGGTATCCAGGACAGATTAGATGCTGAGCAAAGTATAAAGGGTGGTGCTAAGTACTTGACCCAGCTGATTAAACGCCTGCCCCATAGTATTCCCGATGATGAAAAAATCTGGTTTGCCCTGGCCAGTTACAATATTGGTTACGGGCACTTGATGGATGCAAGACGGATCACGACCATGCGCAAACAGAACCCCGATGCATGGTCCGATGTAAAAGAAAACTTACCCCTGCTGCATGAGAAAAAATGGTACAGCAAAACCAAATATGGTTATGCGCGAGGTCGCGAAGCACAGCAATATGTTAATAATATTCGCCAATATCTTAAATCATTAACCTGGTTTGTGGCTGAGAGGACAAAAAAACAGGAGGAAGAGAAAATCGCCCGAGCCGCTAAAGCCGCACAGGACGCGGCGCTAAAAGCTG
>DATCZZ010000298.1:0-5768 GCA_036525635.1 Psychromonas sp.
CTTGCAAAAATCAGCCATATTTCACTCGATATCAGTATTGAAAAGGAAGCCTGCCCGCTTGGTCTTGCGCCCACCTCAAGTACCGTCAATACTCTGATAATGGGCGATGCGCTAGCCATCACCCTGATGCAGATGAAACAGTTTGACAGCGCCTCCTTTGCCCGTTCGCATCCTGGCGGCAGCCTCGGCGCAACGTTATTAACTAAAGTGGAAGATGTACTTGACAACCGCTCAAGTGAAGCCTGCTGCGCACCGGAAGATTCCATTAAATCAGTTATTTTAAAACTGTGTATGACCGGCCTGGGCATGGTCAGTATTGTTGAAAATAACAGCACAATCGGCGTTTTTACCGATGGCGATCTGAAACGCTGCCTGGCCACGGACAGTGACCTGGATCGCCCCATCCAATCGGTCATGACCAAGAACTTCACCCATACCCGTTTACACAGTCTCGGTTATGAAGCCGCCACGTTGATGCTCGATAAAGCAATTACCGCCCTGCCTGTACTGGGTGAAGAGAATGAGTTTTTAGGTGTGGTGAATTTATCGCAGATTCATAAAGCCGGCGTGCAGTGCAAAATCTGACAGCAGTCAGTTTTTCTTCTACCCATAAAAATCAGCATCACGCCGTAAAATATGGCGTGATGTATGAAAGGCAACGCATAAAACGTTTAATGTACAGTGTGATGGATTATTAAGAAAACCGCTTGATGTGCCTTTTTGCGCGCCTACCTTGCACTTTACAGGCACATAATGCCCGGTTTCATTATGTAATTAGCCGAAAATAATGCTATCCCCGATCTTAATTGCTAGCGGACAATGACCAATTACATGCACAGTACCGGGGTATTCAGGCTCTGTCCGCGCATCAAATTTGATTGTAATATGCCCCAGTGCCATAAGATTCTTGTTTGCAGCCGACCCTACGGCCGTCACAATGTAATCTGCATCAGCGATTAACAAAGTGCTTTGCGTTGTAATTGTTCCGACAGCACTGCCCTGATCATGTATAAAACAATAATCCGCGACATCCTCAGGAGCACTTGTGTTGAATAAAATCAGCATATTATCCGCCAGGGATTCTTCAGCATATTTGCCTATTTGAGTCACTGTGGCTTTAAATTGCAGTGCCATATTGCCCCTATTGATAAATAAACAGAGAAATAAACCAGGCAAACAGTACCGTCGGCGCCCCGGTTAAAAAGCGCGAATAGAGGACTGATGGCACGCCGATTTCAACAGTTTCCTGTTTGGCATCGGCAAGCCCCAGCCCGACTGGAATAAAATCACATGCAGCCTGGGCATTAATAGCAAATAGCGCAGGCAAGGCCAACTGCGGCGGAATATTTCCGGCGCCTATTTGCACACCAATTAACACACCAATAACCTGTGCGATAACGGCTCCCGGGCCAAGAAACGGAGAGAGCAGAGGGAAAGAACAAATCAATGCCAGCGTCACTAAACCAAAAGGATTTTGTGCCAGCGGCGTTAATGCCTGGGCGATAAAATCACCAATTCCCGATGCCATAATAACGCCAATCAGCATCGACACAAAAGCCATAAAGGGTAATATCGTTTTCAATACGGTATCAATCGTATCGCGACCTGCCTGATAGAAGGTTGACATGACATTCCCCATTCCAACACCGACTTTCGCTATCAGCCCATTATGCTGCTGGCTTAAGGGTTTATTTGTATCAAAACGCGGATTGCTTTGCTGGCGGTCACTTGCCGGTGTAATTTCTACGTTTCCTTCACTAATACTCACACTTGCCCTGTTCACGGAGGAGACATAGATCTCCTCGTTAATATACTCCGCAAGCGGACCGCTTTTTCCGGTAGCATGAATATTAAGCGTGAAAATCTTTTTCTTCGGATAAAGACCGCAACGCAGCGTTCCGCCACAGTCAATCACCACCAGAGCAACATCCTGATCACGGATAACCGTCTTAAAACCATCCACGGCTTCAAGACCTGTCAACTGACTGATATGATCTATTATCTCAGGTCTAATCCCTCCTGTGACATAAAGAATTTTTTTCCCGGGAACAATAGGGATAGTTAATGGCCCGCCCCAGCCCCCTTCGCCGGCGCTAACATTCAATACTCGATTCACAGGCTACCCTTTTCAGAAAAAGTGACAACATCAGACAAGGTCCTGCCCTGCTGCCTGCATATCATAGCGGTCGTGAAATCAGTTACCCAGCCCCGGAAAAAATTAGTCACTAAGCCAACAAACAGATAACTGACTGCGAGCGGCGCTAAGGGTAAATCAAGTTGGGTGAGTCCATTGGCGATACCCAGATAGATAAACAGTTCACCGGGATTAACATGGGGAAATAAACCGTTCATAGAGTGGCAGCTATAGGAGGCGGCTGCATAATAGGAGGGCTTATAACACTCCGGCAAAAATCGTCCCAAACTTAACGTCATCGGATTACAAAACACAAAAGTGCCTATAAACGGCAAAATAAGATAACGGGAAACGGGATTGCTGGCGCACTTTTCGGCAAACTTCTCAATTCTCTGCTGGCCGATAAAACGAATAAGAGAGTTCATCGCCACCAATAAGCAGACAAGCAGTGGCAGGATCCCCGTTATCATACCGGTTAAAACTTCACCGCCTTTTTCAAACAGTCCGAAAAACCACTCGGCACCCAATGTGACAACATCCATAAAACCCCAACAGATACAATTAATGACAGTGAAAAACAACGGCTGCTATTGTTTATTATACTGAAAACTTTAAAAGTGACGGGCTTTCATTTTGTGACCAAGATCACCTAAAATTTTCAAAACAAAAGGGATGTTGCGGCAGAAAAAGCAGAAAATGATGGGCGGATTGGCTGACAGCCAATCCTGACTATGGAGAAAAGACTAAACCAGATAGACGGTAATACCCTTCTCCTCAAGGCGGGCAAGATCCTCGGAATGAATGTTCGTATCGGTGATCACCACATCAATTTTGTCTATCGGAACCACAACATTCGGGCTTTTACGACCAAATTTTGAGGAATCCAGCACCACGATAATTCTATTTGCCGACTGGCACATCGCCTGGCTTACCTGGTAGGCCTCGATAAAGGTGGTGCAGCCCTGAACCGGATCAAAACCATCGGCGCCAATAAACAGCTTATCAAAGGAAAACTGGCTAAATGCCTTTTCCGCTAAACTGCCGTGGAAAGAGGATGATTTTTTGCGGAAGGTGCCGCCGGGCATTATTATGGTGTGCTCAGAATCCAGATCAGCCATCGCATTGACAATATCCAGGCTGTTGGTCATCAGGGTTAATGACCTGATTTTTTCCAGTTCAGGGATCATTTGCAGGGTGGTGCTGCCGCAATCGAGAATAATTGAATCACCATCGTTAACCAACTCAACCGCTTTTTTCGCGATGCGCACTTTTACATCCAGATTTATCGTCTTTTTTTCATCCATCGCGATATCTTCCGCAGCAAGCGATGGAAAACAGGCTTCAGCACTGCCATAGCGCCGCACAACCACGCCTTCCTCCTCAAGACTACGCAGATCACTGCGAATAGTTGCGCCGGATGTATCAAAGAGTTTGGCAAGCTCATTAACCGCTGTTTTACCATTATCCCGTAAATAATTAACCAGTCTATCTCTTCTGTTATTCATGTTGTATCCACTTAAGCCACTCTTATGCCCTAACTTTACACGAAAAACATTTCACATTGAAAGAAATAAAAGCGCTTCTATTTCTTACTTTGCAGAAAATGCGACGCTTAACGCCTCTTGGATACCCCTGTCAAACGCTTGAATGATGTCTGCCTTAAATGGATATTTTTTACCTATTAGGCCGGGTAACTCTTTGGGCCGGGCAAAAACGGTCCATCCTTTGAATACTTTTGCGTCAATGATAGTCTTGTCTGGGGACTCAACCAATACCACTATAGTACGAGCCTTCCAGCGGCTGCTGGTTTTGCCCATTTTCACCACCCCTTTTTGGGCCATTGCCTGCAGCATTCGGTTGAAAGCCCGGATCTGGAAAAAAGTCAATCCAATTTGTCCCACCCATGCAATAATAGCAATAACAATAAAAGTACTTATCGAATCCATAAATTACCTCAACAACGCTCAATATTTATAAAAAAATCTGCATCTACAGCCCAAATGAGGGATAAGTATAGCGGACCAGATCTGCCCTTTATACCCCCATTTGCCCTCTCCTGCCAGACAGCCAGTTTTATCCAGTTCGTTTAAAAGACCTTAACTTCATATAACCTATAAATATTTTTGTAGGCCAGGCCATGCAGCCAATGACTATCAGTGTATAAATTATATCCATACCGTCCCCCATTATTAAAGGGGCTACATTAATAGCCCCGGTTTATTTAGAACATCACCTGACCGCCGGTAATATTGATTGACTGCCCGGTGCAGTATTTCGCCCCTTCGCTGGCGTAGAATTTAAGCACATTAAGCACGTCATCATAGCCGCAACCCGCTTTAAGCGGCACTTTATCAATATAACTCTGCATAACCTGCTCTTCCGGTATGCCCAGTTTCTTCGCATACTGCGGGATCAGGCTTTGAAACATCGGAGATTCCAGCAGGTTACCCAGCATCAGGCTGTTAACCGTGATTTTGTCATCCGCCAAATCCAGGGCAATTGACTGGGTAAGCCCGATACCGCCAAACTTCGCTGAGCTGTATCCGGCATTGTGCTTGCTGCCCACTTTACCTGACTTGCTGTTGATCTGCAGAATGCGCCCGCCATTACCCTGCTTGACCATGTAGCGTGCGGCTTCCCGTGCACATAAAAAGTAACCGTTCAGGTTCACATTGACATTAAAATTAAAATCATCAAGTGTAAAATCCGTTACCTTGGCGGCTTTCGCAACGCCCGCGCTGTAAACAAGCACATCAATACTGCCAAGCTGCTCATTGATAGCCTGAAAGCCCGTCTGCACGCTGAGCTCATCTGTCGCATTAATGGAAACGCCGACCGCCCTGCCTTCCCCCTGCGCTTTGTTAATTGTATCCGCAACCTTCATTGCGTTTTCACCATTCAAATCGGCCACACCAACCTTATATCCCTCTGCAGCCAAGCCTTCACAAAGGTAGGCGCCAAGCGTTTGGCCGCCACCGATCACTACTGCCGTTTTCATATCTTTGATCCTTATCTCTATTATCTTGTTTGTCTTTCTTTTGTACGGGACTGACGCTTATCACCAGATCCCGTTCCAGTTAGTTAAATGTAATGGTTGAACCTACCGCGAGTGACTTGGGCTGCACTCCTGCAAGGTGCAGGCTGCCGACGAAATCCGCCATGTCGCCACCGTCAAAACGTAAGGTGATATGGCCAAGATTGCCCAGGTTCTGGTTAACCGCATCGCCAACCGCGGTGATCGGGTAACTAACGCCGTCAATAACCACATTACCGCCAACAACAATCTCGCCTTTGAGGGTGTCGTGGTTATGGATAAAACAGTATTCAGCGGCATCAGCAGGGGCAGACTCGTTGAAGATAATCAGCATGTCATCACTCAGTGCCTCTGCAGCACTCTCGCCCACTTTTAAAATCTCAACACTATATAAACTCATTTTTAATTCCTTGGTTATGCTTAGTTATAAATAAACATTGATGCGAACCACGCCAGCAGCACGGTTGGTGCGCCCGTTAAAAAGCGTCCGTAAAGCACCGACGGAACACCGACACGCACAGTTTCCGGTTTCGCTTCCGCAAGTCCCAATCCAACCGGAATAAAGTCACAGGCAGCTTGCGCATTAATCGCGAACAAAGC
>DATCZZ010000299.1:0-5806 GCA_036525635.1 Psychromonas sp.
TTTTTTATGCCCAGATCCAGGCTGCTGAGTAAGCGGTCTGGATAAACTCTCTTTAAGGACTAACCCCATTGAAAAACATAGATGCAGGCGCTGTGGGTATAGGACTTCGTTGTCCGCACCACCAAGCTATTTTAGATACTCTGCCGGAATTAGGCTTTCTTGAAGTGCATAGTGAGAATTATTTTGGCCTACACAGTCAAAACCGGTTTTACCTTGAGCAGATTGCTAACTATTACCCGCTTAGCTTCCATGGTATTGGTTTATCAATCGGCAGCAGCGAGTCCGTAAGTCAAGCACATTTACAAAAACTTAAACAGATTATTGATATCTTTCAGCCAGCACTTGTCTCAGATCACCTCAGCTGGAGCTCATTGCAAGGTAATTTTTTTAATGATCTATTACCCGTCCCTTATACTAAGGAAGCATTGCTGTTTTTTGTCAATAATGTCAACCAAATCCAGGAGTACCTGCAAAGGCAAATTCTAATAGAAAACCCCTCCTCTTATTTAGAATACAAGTTAAGTGAAATGAGCGAACCCGAATTTATTAATGAAATTGTCAAACAAACGGGATGCGGATTGTTATTGGATCTTAACAACGTTTATGTCAGTGCCAGAAATCATCAGTTTTCAGTGGAAAAATATCTCGACACTATTGACCATAAAAGTGTGCAGGAAATCCATCTCGCAGGCTTCTCTGAAAAACAGGTTAATAATGCCTCAATTTTAATTGATACCCACAGTACCTTTGTAAGCCAGGATGTCTGGGATATTTACCAGACATATATGCAGACACACAACACAGACATACCGACATTGATCGAATGGGATCTGGATATCCCAGCACTTGATCTGTTAATAGAAGAGCATAATAAAGCGCTTAACATCAAAAAGTTGAGTGCGCTGACAACATAACGGTATTGATGGAGAAGCGAAGCATGCGGCGCAGACAACTGCAGAGATATTGGTCAAAGGTAAATATGGAGATCTAACAATGAATATCAGGCAACTTCAGCAGCAGTTTAGCGATACACTTTTATATAAAAATGAGCAGATAACTGCACAAATTAAACCGAAAAAACATTTTACAGGCAATGAGTTATTACAAGTTTACCGGAATAATTTTGTAATGGGCATCACTGAAGCGTTATCTGCGACTTACCAGCACACCTTAGCGCTCGTTGGAGAAGAATTTTTTAATGCGGTCGCACGACAGTTTATTATAAGCCAACCTCCCAAGGAGAATAATCTGATCTCCTACGGTAGCGGTTTTAGTGAATACCTGCAAAGCCTTGAACAACTCACAAACTTACCTTATGTGGCTGAAATGGCAGCTTTTGAATGGTTGTTAGAGGAAACAACGACTAAAAAATTACAACGATCAGAACTTGATTTGCAACAACTTCAGTCAGTACCAGCGGATCAGTTAGAAAATATTATTTTTCAAACAGCTACGCAGGTTTGTTTATTTTCCAGCAGTCAAAATATTCAACATTTGTATCAAATGATGATCCGAAACGCAGTACAAGAAACGGATTTGAATCAACCTTGTTATTTAGCACTAAAAAAACAAGCAAACTTTGCTGTCGAACTTATTTCACTAAATGAAGCTGAATTTCTACTGATGCAGCAGGTCATGCAACAAAAACAGTTGGGGAAAATAGCGCCACAATCATTACTTCAGTCTCTCCCCCAGTTATTAGAGAAAGAGCTGCTGTGTGGATTTACATTGATAAAAACCTAGGAGGGCTTATGCTCAACTTTTACCAACTTTTTGTGGAGAAAATGCAGCACTATTTTACGCCGCTATTATTGCTCTTCACGCGTCTTTGGGTCGCCAATGTATTTTTGAAATCAGGTTATTTAAAAATCACCACTTGGGACAGCACTCTGTATTTGTTTGAAGAGGAGTACCAGGTCCCTTTTATACCATGGCAGTGGGCCGCCTACTTAGGAACAGCAGCAGAGCTGATACTGCCTATCTTTCTGATATTGGGTTTATTAACACGGCCGATGGCGGCAGTTTTGTTTGTTTTTAATATTATGGCTGTTATCTCCTATCCGGCACTTTGGGAAGGAGGTTTCTATGATCACCAGCTATGGGGCTTGATGATTTTAATCAACATCGTTTGGGGAGCGGGCCAGATATCAATGGATCAACTCTTAAAAAAACGTTTATTTTTCAATCACAAAATCAGCTGATAAGAGTTCATTAATTCCGTTCACTTGAATATTAATTTGTAACTGCCAGATCATTTTTGGGTTTGTGCAAGCCCCAACTAAGGTTTTTGCTGCATAGACCCCTCTCTCTATTTTCCTAAAGGTAACGGGAATACGCCCCATAAACATCTCTTTACCTACAATTTTTGCATCCACCACATGCCACTCTTTTTCATTACTCTTCAGCCTGAAATTAATCCATTGTTCAGCTTTGATCGGCGGGTTGTCGACACTTAACCAAAAAGTTCCATGGTCACTGACAAGCTCACAGGGTTTAACATAATCACAATCAAGCAATGCGCTTAACGGCTCAACAGAAGTTAATTCAACATTATTGTTTGCCTGTTCTGACTCAGCCGTCATGGTACGCCATGTAAAAAGTGTGACCAATACGATCAGCATAACCAGTAATTGTACAACTCTATTTTTTGTTAACATTTAAAATCCCTGTAAAAATAATGGATAACCCGCGTTTTTTAACATAAACACCAAGTTTATTAACAATTAATCAACCAACAACTGTTAATTAGAAAAATCTTCACGTAAACTTTGCGCCAATAATTATGTTTGTATGCAGTGATCTAGCAGATAGTTATTTATGGATAATTATTACTTATTATTACGCGTTAAAATACGTAAATTGTAAATAAATGCATGGAATGAAAATAATGACAACCGCAACTACGATTCACCCTGATTACAACTATAAAGTTGTCCGTCAGTTTACGCTTACTACCATCCTCTGGGGTATTATCGGCATGGCCGTTGGGGTATTAATTGCAGCGCAGTTAATTTGGCCCGCACTTAACTTTGATACACCTTGGTTAACCTACAGTCGGCTACGCCCGTTACATACTAATGCGGTTATTTTCGCATTCGGTACTTCGGCATTAATGGCCACCTCTTTTTACGTTGTGCAGCGAACTTGTCAAACCCGTTTGTTTGGTGGTCCGCTGTCTTCGTTGGTTTTTTGGGGTTGGCAGCTGGTTATCCTTTCTGCTGTCATTACTTTGCCATTGGGTTATACCACTTCAAAAGAGTATGCCGAACTTGAATGGCCGATCGATTTACTGATTACTGCTGTATGGGTTGTTTATGCAGTCGTATTTTTTGGCACGCTGGCGACACGTAAAACATCACATATCTATGTGGCAAACTGGTTCTTCGGTGCATTTATTTTAACCGTTGCGGTGCTGCACATAGTAAACAGCCTCGCTATCCCGGTTTCGATGACCACAATGAAGTCATATTCCGTTTATTCCGGTGCAGTGGATGCAATGGTGCAATGGTGGTATGGGCATAACGCGGTTGGTTTCCTGCTCACCGCAGGTTTCTTAGGTATGATGTACTATTTCGTACCTAAACAGGCCAATCGACCAGTCTATTCCTATCGTTTATCGATTATCCATTTCTGGGCTTTAATCGCAATCTATATCTGGGCCGGTCCGCACCATCTTCACTACACTGCGTTGCCTGATTGGGCACAATCTTTAGGCATGGTGATGTCACTCATTCTGTTTGCACCGTCTTGGGGTGGCATGATTAACGGTATCATGACGCTTTCAGGCGCGTGGCATAAATTACGTACCGACCCGATTTTACGCTTCCTTGTTGTCTCGCTTTCATTCTATGGTATGTCTACTTTTGAAGGTCCGATGATGGCGATCAAAACCGTAAATGCACTCTCTCATTATACTGACTGGACAGTTGGTCACGTACATTCAGGGGCATTAGGTTGGGTTGCAATGGTCTCTATCGGTGCGATTTACCATTTGGTTCCAAAATTGTTTAACCAAAAAGCGATGTACAGTGTCGCCATGATTAACTTACATTTCTGGTTGGCAACGATCGGCACGGTTTTATACAGAGTCGCAATGTGGATCTCAGGTGTTATGCAGGGGCTAATGTGGCGTGCTGTAAACGATGACGGCACGTTGACATACACCTTTGTCGAATCGCTTGAGAAGTCCTACCCGTTCTATACTATTCGTTTTATCGGTGGTTTAGTCTTCTTAACTGGTATGTTAGTAATGGCTTACAATACATACAAAACAGTTACTGCAGAAGATGGCTCTATCCAGCCTCAAGAACTTAGTTAGTCAGGGAGTTAGATAATGAAACACGAATTTATTGAAAAGAATGTTGGCTTACTGGCTATTTTTATCATTATTGCTATCAGTTTTGGTGGATTGGCACAAATTACACCATTACTTTTCCAAAAAGAAACCAACCAACCGGTAGATGCTTTACGACCGTACAGCGCATTAGAAATGGAAGGACGTGATATCTACATTCGTGAAGGTTGCCATGTCTGTCATAGCCAAATGATCCGCCCTTTCCGAGCTGAAACTGAGCGTTACGGTCATTACAGTGTTGCCGGTGAACATGTTTGGGAACACCCGTTTTTATGGGGTTCAAAACGAACTGGACCGGATCTGGCACGTGTTGGCCAGCGTTATTCCGATGCCTGGCATGAAGTACATCTTCTTAATCCTCGAGATGTTGTTCCGCAATCGAACATGCCTGCTTTCCCTTGGCTTGCTGAAAATGTACTAACAGGTGAAGATACGGAAGCCAAACTTGCTATCTTTAAAAACCACTTTGGTGTGCCCTATACGGATCAGGATCTCGCAGGGGCAAAAGCTGCAGTTGAAGGTAAAACAGAGATGCAGGCTATCATTGCTTACCTGCAGTCACTTGGCCATGCTTTAAAATAATAGGAATGCCCAGCTCACTGGGCATTGATTTCAATTACTGGAGGCTTTATGGATTTTGCAACTTTTAATGGACTTTATACATTGTTCTTAATTGTTATTTTTGTTGGCTTAATTTTATGGGTATTCAGTAACAAACATAAAAAGTCCTTTGATCAGATCGCCAATTCTATTTTTGACGAAGATCAAGACACAACTAAGTATGAAAACCGTTTAGGTCAGCATACAGGAGCTAAAAAATAATGAGCATTTTTTGGACGTTATGGATTACTGTAATCACCTTAATCGTTATCATTGGTAGTGCGTTACTGCTACGTGCTACTTCTAAAAATAATACCGGTGTTGAAGAAGGCAAACCGATGCCACATAGCTTCGATGGTATCCAGGAATTAAATAACCCGCTACCAAAATGGTGGACTGGTTTATTTTGGTTCACTATCGTAATAGGTTTGGTTTATAGCCTTGCTTTTCCTACCTATACGGCAAACTGGAATGGCCTGCTTGATTGGACAAGTGCTGAAAAAGGCATAACAACACTGGCAGAATCTGAAAAATTAGCGGAAACGTCTCATTCTCAGTACCAGCGGGAAATAAATTCAGCTGATCAAAAATATGGCGCGGTATTTAAACAACTCGCTTATGATCAAAGCGGTAATTACAAAGATCTGACGCTAGTGGCTAAAGATTCCGAGGCGATAAAAGTCGGTCAGCGTTTATTCCTGCAAAATTGTGCACAATGCCATGGTTCAGATGCTCGTGGCAGTACCGGTTTCCCCAACCTGACTGACAATGATTGGTTATACGGTGGAGAAGCAGATACAATCAAACAAACCATAATGCACGGTCGCCAAGCTGCCATGCCCGCCTGGGGAG
>DATCZZ010000300.1:0-2255 GCA_036525635.1 Psychromonas sp.
CCCCAAATTTATATGGTGGATCTGTTTACGCTTGACGTATTCGAAGGGATACGGAATGGCAAAATACATTTTTGATTATCAATATTGATAATCATATTTTTTTAAATCATTAATTTGGGTATAACTTAATGAAAACTTTTGTTGCTAAACCGGCTGAAGTAAAACGCGACTGGTATGTAGTAGATGCTGAAGGTAAAACTTTAGGCCGTCTGGCTACTGAAATTGCTTTACGTTTACGTGGTAAACACAAAGCTGAATACACTCCTCATGTTGATACTGGCGATTACATTGTTGTTATCAATGCAGAGAAAGTTGCTGTAACTGGTAATAAAGCTAAGAATAAAATGTACTACCACCATACTGGTTTCATCGGTGGTATTAAATCGATTAGTTTTGAAGATCTTATCGTGCGTGCTCCTGAGCGTGTTATTGAGACTGCTGTTAAAGGTATGTTACCGCGTGGCCCATTAGGTCGTGCAATGTACCGTAAATTGAAAGTTTATGCTGGTACTGAGCATCAACATTCTGCACAGCAACCACAAGTTTTAGACATCTAATAGGATTAAAACAATGGCAAATCAATATTACGGCACAGGTCGTCGCAAAAGCTCTACAGCTCGTGTGTTCTTAAAAGCAGGTAGTGGTCAAATCACTATCAACAAGCGTAACATCGATGAATATTTCGGTCGTGAAACTGCTTGTATGGTTGTTCGTCAGCCTTTAGAACTTGTTAATGTTACAGACAAGTTTGACCTAAACATCACTGTGAAAGGTGGTGGTACTACTGGTCAATCAGGTGCTATCCGTTTAGGTATCACTCGTGCATTAATGCAATATGATGAAACACTTCGTTCAGAATTACGTGGCGCTGGCTTCGTAACTCGTGATGCTCGCGTTGTTGAGCGTAAGAAAGTGGGTCTACATAAAGCACGTAAACGTCCACAGTTCTCAAAACGTTAATATTTCGTTTTCAAGAGTTGCAAAAGCCCAGTTTATACTGGGCTTTTTTTTGCTTGTTATTTGGCCAATTCGAGCTTATTGTTTATCCTGATATTTAAAAATATTGGGAGAATGCAATGTTAACTGCCTCAATGGTTGAAAAACTAAACGAACAAATAAATCTGGAATTTTACTCTTCAAATCTATACCTGCAAATGAGTGCCTGGTGTGAAAGTAAAGGCTTTGAAGGTGCTGCGTTAATGCTGCGTGGTCATGCAGCGGAAGAGATGATCCATATGAATCGTCTGTTTACTTACGTCAGTGAAACAGGCGCATTTCCGATTATTGGTGAAATTAAAGCTCCTACTTCTCAATTTAAATCCTTAAAAGAAGTTTTCACTGAAACATACCAGCATGAATGTTTGATCACTGAAAAAATAAATCAGCTTACCCATGTTGCATTTTCTACCCATGACTACTCAACCTTTAATTTTTTACAATGGTATGTTGCTGAACAACACGAAGAGGAAAAACTGTTTAAAGGGATATTGGATAAAATTGAGTTGGTGGGAGAAGACGGTAAGGCGCTGTTCTGGATTGACAAAGATCTTGCTGAGTTAGCAAAAACGGGGGCGACCTCAGTTATGGACAGCAGCGAATAACTCTGCACCCACGTTTTTTTGTTTTGCTTTTTTAATTACCTCTAAGCTTCCCCCCTAATGAGAGCATGGTCAATTAAGCTGTGCTTTTCTCAGTTTGTTCCGGCAAAAATAATGTTAATCACTTGTAAACAGTGGGTTATTTCTTTAGAATTCAGCGAGTTTTATGCAATGCTCCAGCAAGCTGTTTGTTTGCGGGGAAATGCATTATCAGTTTGATATAGAGAACTGCTTAAAAGTAGCTCACAATGGAGATGGATAAATGAGCAATGCGCCTGTCAATTCTGGTCGCCGCAAGTTTCTGACATTAACAACAGGCGTTGTTGGTGGGGTGGGGGCCGTTGCAGTAGCGGTACCTTTCGTGAAATCTTGGAGTCCAAGTGAAAAAGCCAAAGCAGCTGGAGCACCGGTTGCAGTTGATATCAGTAAAATCCAACCTGGCCAGTTAATTCGTGTTGAATGGCGTGGTAAACCAGTCTGGATTGTATCACGCACACAAAAAATTATTGATGAATTAGCAACCCATGACGGTAAGTTACGTGATCCTAATTCAGAAGAGCCGCAGCAGCCAGATTATGCAGCAAACCCGGGTCGTTCCCTCAAACCGGAAATTTTTATCGCCGTCGGTTTATGCACCCATTTAGGTTGTTCACCAAG
>DATCZZ010000301.1:0-3820 GCA_036525635.1 Psychromonas sp.
AACCTAGGTAAATTTTTTGTTTACCAGTGAGATATTAACAGTTGAAAAATCAAACTTAGCTCACACGCAATGTTCAAATCATTAAAAATGTTGCTGAATATTCCTTAAAAACTGTGACGAGGTCAATATATTTTTGCCTGTAAGTAACAAAAAATTTATATAGCCAGAACTTTATGTGACCTGTGTCGCCAAAGATATGATTATAGATATTGGAAATATTTCAGGGGATATTATGAGTGATTAATAATCATACAGCCGCGGGATGCGGCTGTATAATTAAAGTCAATTTATCTGTTAGGCGAAATTATCGCCTTCAAATACACCTGCGAATAGTGCACTTGATAAGTAACGCTCTGCGGAACTTGGCAAAATAACGACAATATTTTTATCTTTATATTCTGCTGACTCAGCTAAACGAGCGGCAGCAACAACAGCAGCACCAGATGAGATTCCTGCTAGAATACCTTCTTCTTCCATCAGACGACGTGCCATTGCAATCGCATCATCATTGCTGACGGCTTCAACGCGATCTATTAAAGAAAGATCTAAATTTTTAGGAATAAAACCAGCACCAATACCTTGTATTTTATGCGGGCCTGGTTTGATCTCTTCTCCGGCAAGAGTTTGCGCGATCACTGGCGAGTCTGAAGGCTCAACGGCAACGCTGATAATTGCTTTACCTTGAGTCTGTTTAATGTAACGGCTTACACCTGTAATAGTCCCACCCGTACCAACGCCTGCAACAAATACGTCAATTTCACCATCAGTATCGTTCCAAATCTCCGGACCGGTTGTTTTCTCATGAATTTCTGGATTTGCCGGGTTATCAAATTGTTGTAATAACAAATATTTACCCGGATCTGAATTTACGATTGCTTCTGCTTGGTTAATAGCGCCTTTCATTCCCAGTGCGCCGTCAGTTAGCACGAGGTTAGCGCCGAGTGCTTTCAACAGTTTACGTCGTTCAATACTCATTGTATTTGGCATCGTTAAGGTGATTTTGTAACCGCGGGCTGCCGCAACAAACGCAAGCGCAATACCTGTGTTACCGCTTGTTGGTTCAACAAGCTCAACATCTTTCGTTAGCGTTCCTTTTTTTTCTGCATCCCAAATCATGTTGGCACCGATCCGGCATTTAACACTGAAGCTTGGATTACGGCTCTCTATTTTTGCAAAAACATTTCCCTTCGTAACGTTATTTAAACGAACCAGAGGTGTATTACCAATAGATTGTGAATTGTCATTAAATATTTTAGCCATGTTGTTCCCTTTATGTTTTTTGGTTACAGAAATAAATATTATTGAAAACTATATTGATAATATAGCCGATGTATCAATTAGGGGAAGTAAGATTTCGTTCTACCATATAGGATTTTACGATAACTTGGAGGCGTGCGGCTTTTCTGAAAAGAAACAACCTGTTATATAGCCGTAAATTGTCAACTCAGATGGTAATCAAGCGTTAGAATTGCATTTCAAAACCAAATAAAGCTGAACTCGTCCCGTAACCGGGAATATTATTGTTGGAGATAACTATTTTGACTTTGCTTTGCGGACTGGTCTTGAAGCTGACCCCGGCACCCAGCGATAACTCGCTGTTATAGATACTAAACTCTTCAGAATTGGCGCGGTAATTATAGAGAAGATGATCCGCTGAATAATTACTTAAATACTGTGAAAAGTGATCTGAAAAATTACCAAACAGTTCCAGCTGAAAACCCTCTTTATTAGTTGGGATAACAGGAATAGCAATAAGTTCGTAATGAGCATTTTTTTCGAATGTACTATTCGCTATTGAGGTGCTGAAAGATAATTTTTGATAAAAGTCGCTGAATACAGCGTCCAGATATTGATAAGTTATCTCTGGAATTTGGTAGGCGGAACTAAAATTAAGATCAAATCTATTTTCGTTTACAACTTTTTGCTCAACACTTTTCTTATATTGCGCCTGTAATGCGTTAGAGGGGGATTTTTCCGCCCAACAACAGGTTGAAATAAAAGAAGCTAAAATCAAAATAGGTTTTATCACTATCCCAGCTCCTTTTACTAGTTATAAAAATATGATCACTTTGTTGATTGAATTTTCATCAATTGTAAGGGTAACATCTGACTATTGATAGTGTAAATAATTTAAGTAATCATATAACTGCTGTAATAATGCTATTTTTGCGGGGTTGCTCTGATTTTCAAGCGCCAGCGCATCAAGCTTTTCAATGTAAGAGTGGCTATTTTCTAATAAATAAGCTTGACGGTACCTTGCCCATTTCTCCTGCTCCTGCAAAGTTAATGATTCTTGCGCATTCCTCGCTCTATAATGCCAAAGCAAAACAGCTAACCTGCCGTCTTCAAAGTTGAATTCTTTTTCACCCAATTCGTCCCATGAACTGTTATGTACCTGTTCTATTAGTGCTTTGTCAGCAGTAGAGAAGAAGCCGCCGCTATATAACATCTCTTCTGCGGACTTATTTGTGTCGACAGATATCTCCTGCTCAAAAACTTTCTGTAGTTTTACTGCCAGTTCGGGATGTTTATTCAGAAAATCCAAGGAAAGTCGACATTGCTGGCGATTAATGCCTAATTGATCGGCGCGTTGCTCTGTTAGCGTTTTAGCAGGTGCAATAATAGGGCATTTATTGATATGAACTAACTTGATAGCAGGACGAGCAATACCTTCCGGTAAATCACAGCTCGGGGTATAGAGGTAGTCTCGGATTTGTTCAGTAGTAAGAGTCGCCAAGCCCGTTAAATCTTTATTTAAATCCACAACGATCACCGCATTTTTATTAGTTGGGTGTTCCGTCATCGGCATGACGTAGGATGCGCAGCCCTGGAGAGCCGGAAACATGCCGGAAACGTGCACGAGCGGGGTATTGCTGCCGAGTTTTAGTTGCGCTAATACATTGTGTTTTTTACGCAGTTCAAAGAAATAATGATAGAGCTTCGGGTGTCTCTCTTTTATTAATTTCGCGATGGCAATGGTTGCGTAAACATCCGACATTGCATCATGTGCCTGGGTGTGTGCCAATCCATTTTCTCTGGTTAATAACTCTAAGCGAAAAGAGGGTGTATCATTTTCATCGACCGGCCAATTGATGCCATCAGGGCGTAAAGCGTAACAAGCTCTCACCATATCGATAATATCCCACCGTGAGCAACCATTTTTCCACTCCCGCTGATAGGGATCGCGAAAATTTCGATATAAAGTAAAGCGTGTTACCTCATCATCAAAGCGTATATTGTTATAACCAACAACACAGGTATTTGCCTGACTGAACTGCTGATTAATGCGATCAATAAACTCATTTTCGAATACCCCGTTCTGTAAAGCGCATTGTGGTGTGATTCCGGTAATTAAACAAGCTTCCGGATTAGGAAGATAGTCATTAGGTGGGCGGCAGAACCACTCATCGGGCTCAGAGATAATATTTAAATCAAGATCGGTACGTATGCCTGCAAATTGAGAAGGGCGATCCGCTCCAGGGTTTAGCCCGAAGGTTTCATAATCGTGCCAGTATAAAGTGGGCTGTGGAGTGCTGTTTTTCGGTGTTGATTCTTGTGATGAATTACCCATTTAAAACCTTGTTTTTAAAGTACTTACTTTAAATTTTTGCTGATTCATGTTATTTCTTGTTGTTCTGTGCTATTTTTTATCTTTGCATCGCAAATTGCATCATATTTTAACTTACTTTGCATCACGGTGGACTATGGCATTATCTGATTCAAAACTGCGCAGTATCAAGCCTCCTTATGTTGGAAAACCCGAATTATCAGACCGAGATGGTTTAACTGTGCGTATCACTAAAAATGCAGTTGTCACTTT
>DATCZZ010000302.1:0-2089 GCA_036525635.1 Psychromonas sp.
AAGCAATGGCACTATTAATAAAAGATAACTGTATCAACTGTGACATGTGCGATCCGGAATGCCCAAATGAAGCGATCTCTTTCGGTGAAGAGATCTATGAAATCAATCCCGATCTGTGCACCGAATGTGTTGGTTTTTATGAAAAACCAACCTGTATGGCAGTCTGTCCGATCAACTGTATCATCGTCGATCCGGCACATATCGAATCTGAACAGCAGTTGATAGATAAGTTTGCAGAATTATATAGTAGCTAATGCCGCCACTATTTAACCATATATGAACTCTGGATAATGGGCATTATAAATAGATGAATTTCCCTTTTTTGACTCAGGTAGAGCTAAATGCTGGGATTTTCATTCCTATCAAGGCAAGTTTGTGAAGTAATAGCCGGCTATTACAAGCAAACTTAACGCAGAGAGGGGCGAAAAGAACGGTGTTGAGGAATGTCTCTTATCCATCACATCAGGTTATTTAGGTAAAGCATGCAACAAGCTAAATTTTTACAGGGTTCTGTTTTAAAACATGTCATGACTATGTCAGCCACTAATGCCATCGGCATTAGTGCGCTTTTCTGGGTCGACCTTGTAGATATCTACTTTATCAGCTTATTGGGCAACCCGGCCCTCACCGCCGCGATAGGTTATGCTACTGCTCTCTTGTTTTTCACCACCTCAATCAGCATCGGCTTGGTGGCCGCAAACAGTGCTAATGTAGCGAAAGCAATTGGCCAGAAAAAAAGTGCTAAGGCTTGCCGGTACGTATCCCACATCAGCCTTTATGCGCTCTGCCTGACGAGTTTTTTAAGCTTACTCTTATGGTGCTTTGTTCCGCAATTATTAACTATTATTGGCGCCAAAGGGGAAGCATTAAATGCGGCTAGCAGCTATTTGCGCATTATTCTGCCCTCCTTTCCAATCCTGGCAGTAGCGATGCAGATGGGTGCAACACTGCGTGCAGTTGGCGACGGCAAAGCGGCAATGCTTGCGACACTGGGCGGCGGACTGGTAAACGCACTCTTGGATCCGATTTTTATATTTTTGTTCCAAATGGATTTGCAGGGAGCAGCAATAGCGTCATTTATTGCACGATTTTTTATGCTGGCGATTGGTTTTTATTTTGTTTTTTTTAAATATAAAATTCTTACTTTTCCCCGCTTTGATCTGTTGCAATCGGATATAAAAAAAATATCAGTGACGGCAATACCCGCAATATTGACCCAAATAGCCACCCCTATCGGTAATCTATATGTGACCTATGAGGTTGCCAAGTTCGGTAATGAATATATTGCAGGATGGGCCATTATAGGTCGCTTGATACCTGTCGCATTTGGTCTGATGTTTGCCATTTCAGGGGCTATTGGCCCTATTATTGGACAAAATTATGGCGCATTAAAGTTTAATCGCGTCCGCAAGGTATTAAATGAATCCTTGAAATTCATAACTAGCTATACTTTAGTTGTCGCATTATTCTTGTCATTGACTCAGGATATGATAGTGACGCTGTTCAATGCACAAAATCAGAGCGCAGAAATTATCAGGATATTTTGCCAATATATTGCGATCAGCTTTATTTTCAGTGGCATTACCTTTATAACAATGGCATTTCTTAATAATTTGGGCTACGCCAAGTACGCTACTTTTTTAAATGTAGGTAAAATGACGTTAGGTACAATCCCTTTTGTTAGTATTGGTGCTCTGTATTTCCAAGCACCGGGTATCTTGTATGGCCAAGCGTTTGGAAATATTATTTTTGGTATTTTCTCTCTATTATTGACCTACAAGATAATGAGTATGATAGAAAAAACATAAATAAAAAGATCTAGCTTCAATTTATTAATCTGTTTTGTTCATAATAAATGGGAATATTGCTCTAATCGGATCCAATATCAAGCCAGCTGAGTAAGTGATCTAAAATTGCGCAGGAAAAGTGAAGCACCACAAGGCGTTTGATTAGGCAATGGCAAACTACCAGGTTATTGTTGATTTTATCCGGCAATATTGATCAGATAGTTATCTAGATTGACAGCACTAGGGATTTATCGCTAACGCGCTTAAAATATCAACTTAAGGACGTCGGCTATATGCATATA
>DATCZZ010000303.1:0-5412 GCA_036525635.1 Psychromonas sp.
CAACATACAGTGAAAGGGCATACACTGCGCCGTCCGCTAACATATCCAGCGAGTCAGCAATCAGACCAGTAGACTGAGCAATCCAGCCCGTAATGATCTCTGCAACGAACATAAATCCATTTATGGAGAGAAGCGTAATAAGTGCTTTTCGCTCCAGCTTTTCAGCTTGCTCTGAACCACAACCACAATCCGACATTTGTACTCCTGATGCTGGTAAAGGCCCCTGACACTCAACGCGGTGGCAGCAATTGCTTGCCAGCGCCAAGTTCGCAACTGCATAACAGTTTTGTCACAGACAAATCTTGATACCAATTATTAAACACAAGATCCAATTTATCCACTTGCAGTGTACCGAAATCACTTTTCCTGTACTTAGAGAGTACTTTTATGAATTCATCCCTATTTCGCAGTGGTGCAGTGAAACGAACAACTGTTGCATGGGCTGTCGATATTTCATACCTTACATCAATAGAGGTATGCAGCTTTGCTTTCTTAAAGCTTGACCTAAGCTTGCTGCGTAAGCTATTCAACTGCTCTTTTTCAGGAAAACCTTGAACTAAAATGCAAGCTGGCGAGGCTGTGATACCTGAGTATTTAACTGTAAATGGCCCGACATTTTTCACCGCCTCTTTAAATGCGTCAGAGTACGCTTTCACATTAATATCTGAGAGTTTAAAATCTTCAATACAGGTAATGATTGACAACACTGTCAAATGGAACTCACTCTTGGGATAATAATATTGTTCCGGCTCAATATCCTTTAACTCATCTAAAAACTCACCTATTTTTACAGCAACACCATTCTTAAGGTAGGATAAAATTGTTACCCCTCTGCGTGTATCTTCGGGAGAGTTAATTAAATGATCAACTTCATACTGATCATTCTTAAAGCGCTGAATGGCATTCACCCACATCTCATCATATGTTTTTTTTATCTTAGACATAGTAAGAAATTCCCCTTAATCAGCAATGTACTGAGCAGTTGCGCCGACTTCGCTCGAAGGCTTTCTTTGAGCACAGATACCTCCCGTATTTGATCTAATTACATAGAAACAAGTTTGACAGTGTCAGAAGAGCGTAAAATAGAGTATAGGAAGAGTAAAGCCACTTTACCCAAAGAATTGGAACAAATATAACATATTGATTATAAGAGTATTTAACTCAGGTATTTAGTTTTTCTAGAATTATAGTGGCTAAATAGGTAAAATCAGTGCCATTTTAACAGTTAAGGGATAGCGTGATGAGCGATTTTAAAAAAGAACTAGAGCAAATGTCTCAGCAAATAAGTGATGTACCGGAAGAGAAGCTTCCATCATTAGAAGAACAAAGGGCTGTGGTTGCCAAATTAAAAAAATTAGAGGCTGAAGGGAAGTTAACTCTTGAAGTACTAGAGGAGCATTTTGGTAAGTTTAATCAGAAAAATACGGCGCCAATTCATTAAGATAAAAACAAGTTAGTTAGCCTTCTATATCTAAATGAAGATGATAATTACTGGTTAAAACAAACGTCAGCACCAGTGGCCAGATCAGGAAAAGAATCCAATGTTCAAAGGGGCATTGGATTCTTTATGTTTTATACTGGATTTCATGATATTAAACCGTCTTGGAAACAACAAAACCCCATTCTCATGGTAATTTGGCAATAACGCTTAAAACTGTTCAGATACTGATCTGCTTCAAAACCTCATCTGAAAATGAGAGCACGCTAAATGTGCCGCCTTCGAACAGCCCATAGCTCGCAACATAACCTCCTTTAGGGAAAGTTACCGAGCCTGGATTATAGATAAACTGATCTCCGTTTCGTTCTGCCACAGGGAGATGCGTGTGCCCATAAGCGAGCACATCACCCGTTTTTAGCGGCGGTCGATTACCACTATTGTATATATGGCCGTGGGTTAAAAAAACACGTGTACCATTTTCCAGCAATATCCATGAATAGGTTTCAAGCATGGGGAAGTCAAGCAGCATTTGGTCAACTTCGCTATCGCAGTTTCCACGAACAGCCAGAATTTGATCACTATACTTATTTAGAAGCTGCGCAACGGCTGCTGGTTGGTACCCTTCTGGGATCGGGTTTCTAGGCCCATGATTCAAGAGATCACCCAGAATCACCAGATAGTCAGCAGCAGATGCTTTGTACTTATCCAGCAACAACTCTGTTGCCGGTAATGAACCATGCAAGTCCGATGCAAAAAACAGTTTCATATGGGTAATCTCCTAGAAGCTTTATTGTATAGCCATACGGCCTGAACTATATCTTGAGGTGGTTGGCTATATTTTACTGTTTTAAGGATCCAATGCCATACCGTTTAGCACGATATTGTTATAACTCACTATACCAATAATTTTGCCGTCTTCAATGACGGGGGCACGACTGATACCAAAACGCTCAAATAAACGCGCACAGTATTTTACGTTCATATCAGGTCCGACGGATAGCGCTGGTTTGGTCATGATTTCATAAATATTAGTACGCTCACAGGAGCGGTTCTGTGCCAGTACCTTTTTGGCAATATCATTCATCAGAACGATACCGTATTCATCATCATCGTGACGCTTATTCACTATTAACGCTTTTACAACATGTTGCCGTGCTAATCGGATACCTTCTTTAACTGTTGTTAGGCCATCGACCATTACATAGGTATTGACCATGACATCCCTTACTCTAATAACCTTATGCTGAATCATAGTTCGTCCTCTACTACTTTAGTTAATGTCTCAACCTGATGCGCAATGCCGACCGCGTCTTCTATGTCTATTTGGATGGCAATCCCCTGCCCCGACGCCTGATCAAACTCACCGACCTTGTCAATTGTTTCTAGTATGTGCCTGGATAAGTGTTCCTCTACCACAAACAACAAAACGTCTTTTTGAACATCTAACGTCAGGCCAAAAAAGGTGGTTTTCTGAGTTAACCCTTCCCCTCTTGCGTTATTGATTACGGTTGCGCCAGTGGCTCCTGCAGAGCGCGCCGCATCTAAAACAGCATCTGTCTTTGTATCTTCTACAAAGGCAATTATTAGTTTAAAGCGCATTCTCATTCTCCTTAGAATCTGATCTTCTGTTTAGATATTGGGTAATTTGGGCGTAGGCCATTACTGAAATTATTGGAAATAGACTTGCAAATGCGATTAATCCAAATCCATCAATAACCGGGTTGCGTCCCGGAGTGGTGGAAGCTAACCCTAAACCTAATGCAGTAACTAATGGAACAGTCACCGTCGATGTTGTAACTCCACCAGAATCATAGGCCAGAGGTATTATCAGTTTCGGGGCAAAATAAGTTTGTATCATAACCACCACATAGCCAGCCATAATGTAATAATGAATAGGATCTCCAACAACGATCCTGTAACTCCCCAATGAAATGCCAACCGCCACACCTAGCGCCACAGCAACTCGCAAACCATTAACGCTAATAGCGCCAGCTGAGACCTGATGGGCTTTCATAGCAACAGCAATTAACGAAGGCTCAGCAATAGTTGTGCTAAATCCGATAGCAAATGCGAACAGATAGACCCAATAATAATCAATCCAGCTCAGGGAGTGTGTGAGATCGTCTTTAAAAGAGTAAAGAAATTCCGGCGCGGTTAGCTGCTTCGCCATGGTTTCACCCAATGGGAAAAGTGCTAATTCCAACCCCAATAAAAAGAGAGACAGCCCTAAAATAACATAGGCAAAACCCAATACAACCCTTGGTAAATTTGCAATTGGCTTTCTTAATACTATAATTTGAAATCCAAAAAGGATGGTAGCAATAGGTACAACGTCGACCACAGTGCCAATACAGGTATCGATAAATTGGGATGGGTCTATCATGACAAAACCATCCCATAAAGCATCACAAACATCATCGGTAACAGCGATGCAAATGCTATCAAACCAAACCCATCTAACATGGGATTTCGGCCTTTAATTGAGGACGCCAGTCCTACACCCAAAGCAGTTACCAAGGGGACTGTGATAGTAGAGGTGGTAACGCCACCGGAATCGTAAGCGATACCTATGATGGTTTCGGGGGCAAACCAAGTAAGCGCGACGACGCCAGCATAACCACCAATAATCATTACATGGATAGGCCAGCCTTTAAGTATGCGAACCACCCCCAGCACAATCGCCACACCAACTGAAAGCGCCACAGTGACTCTCAACCCATTGGCGTAGTCGTCCATTGCTTCAATAGATTGCGGGATCACCCCTCCCTCTGCTGCCACCTTTGCGGCTTTATGGGCCACAGCAGTTAATGCTGGCTCAGCAATAGTGGTTCCGAAACCCAAGCAAAATGCGAATAAAATTAACCAGAAGAGACTGCCTTTCCGGGCGAAAGATTTCGCCATACTTTCACCAATGGGAAATAATCCCATGTTCAAACCAAAAATGAAGAATGTCAGACCGAGAACGACAAAAAGTAAGCCCAAAAGAATGGATAATATATTTGGAAGGGGCTCCTGTAGGACAACCAATTGAAAGAAAGCTATCACACACACTATAGGAAGAAGATCACCTAAGCTTTTCAGCATTGCTTTAAATAACGCAATGAGTGCTTTCATGGCTCACCTCCCCTGCAGAATATTCTCCTATTCTTATGTTGCTTAAATAGTAAAGTCGCGTCTACTACTATCTCTTTTATTTTACATAAATGAGATATTTAGCTCGATTGGTTAGCTATAGTAATGCCCCGGATTTTTATGGCATTCAACAGTTGGCTATTTATCTCAGTGTTGATTCTAACTTTTGAACTGCTGGATAGCACCCATTTATTCATGGCGATAAGGCCATAACTGCTGTATTTCCATATTGTGTAAATCATCAATATCGCGATAAATATAGTGACTGCACTATGGAGTGCCTCTTCGCAGAGGCATCGCTCTCCCCTGTTCCTCCTTATTGCGACTCACTGTCGCGAAACAGCCTCTGCTTGGCGGCATTAAACTCATCTTCATTTAAGACCCCCTCATCGTGTAAAGCTTGCAACTGCCTATGCTTCAGATTTGAATTCAAACTTCCTTCCGCTTCACTGCCTTTATCTTTGTCAAGCAAACCTAAGAATTGGCCAATTTTTCGCAACAGCAATTTAATCAAACGCCATAACTTAGGCAGAATAAAAATAGCCAGGATGATAAATATCACCATCAAAATGATAAAAATAACAGGATGATTCAGCGCAGTCCAAAGCCCACCGAGCACCAGCAAATCTTCGCTGATTGATGCCGTCCAATTAGTCAGCGGCTCAGGCGAAGTATTAATGAGCAGTCGCGTTCCTGCCTTGGTAGCATGGCTGCTGGCCGCTAATCCGCCCCCCATGATACCGGCGGCAATTTCCAGCGCGGGGGTGACATCACCCACGGCTCCGGCGGCTAGCATGGCACCGGCAGGCAATCGAATAAAAGTAGAAATCGCGTCCCAACCA
>DATCZZ010000304.1:0-3743 GCA_036525635.1 Psychromonas sp.
CGTTTAACTTATGATCGGCTACCACGTTACAAAAAGCAATAATAGTAACGCCGCTTTGGCAATGAGTCGCTTAAAACAGCTGACTCCTAAATTCTATTACCGCTTCTAGAAAACTGATACGAAATAATAATATGTAGTCCCCCCATGTTAGTGATACATCTAAAAATAGCTTCTTAATGCAACTTAAAATAAACAGGCCCGCCTATTACTTACCCGTCGGGGTCATGAGTTATTGCCAGTAACTCCTAACTAGGTTTTGGTCCCGCTTAAGACTGATGCGCAGTAATAAACAATCCTCCATTGTTACCTTAGGGTTGGCAATTAAATCTGCTACTGGCAGACTTCGTTACGTCTATTTTCTTACTTAATTACACCACTTAACTTACTACTACTACTACTACTTACTGTTACTGTTTTATCTACTAACTACTTGTGAGCTAAATCTTATCTCTATTTTCTATTGCTCACATATAGAGTTTAGGAGCTATTATCTGTCTCGCCATTGAAAATATACGAAATGAGCAAATATTTATAAAAAACATTTTTTTTTGACCTGCTATTCCAACTCAGATAAATCGTATGGCGTCACTTGGTATACACAATAATTTAACCAGTTGCTGTATAACAAGTTTCCATGGCTTCGCCAAGTTGCCCGCGGTATTTGGTTTTCATCATCGTTGGGATAATAATTGACTGGCAGTTTAGGATTTAACCCTTCATCAATATCACGCAAATACTCATTATCTAATGTATTGGCATCATACTCCGGATGTCCGGTAATATAAACCTGACGACAATCCGGACTAGCCGCCAAATAAACACCGGCATTTGGCGCATCGGCAAAAATAGTTAAATCCGTTTTCTCAGAAATCACTTGTGAATTAAATTCAGCAAAACGTGATAATGGTGCCCAAAATTCATCATCAAACCCCCGCACTAAAGGATGATGGTGGTTATAAGTACTGTGTAGATAAATACCAGAAAGTTTTTCTTCCCGTGTTTCTTTTTTCAGGCCATATAAATAATTTAGGGCAGCCTGTGCAGCCCAGCATAAGAAGAGTGTGGATGTTACATTATGACGAGACCACTCAACTATTTCGGTAAACTTGTCCCAGTAATAAACCTTTTCGAAGGGAATTTGACCAAGAGGGGCACCGGTAATGATAAAACCGTCCCACTTTTGATTTTTAACACGATCAAAATCACCATAAAATTTGTCTAAATGTTTTTGTGGCGTATTACGTGAGGCACGTGCATCCACTCGGATTAACTCAACATTCACCTGCAATGGCGTGTTGGATAATAAGCGCATTATTTGTGTTTCTGTTTCAATTTTTTTCGGCATCAAATTAAGAATTAACACCCTTAACGGACGAATATTCTGATGGCTGGCACGCGTCTCAGACATAGTGAAAATATTTTCTGACTTTAAAATACCCGCAGCAGGTAGATCGTCAGGGATACGAATCGGCATAATTTAAAATCTCCACATTAAAATTCGTTCTTTTTATTTAGACATCTAGAAGTCTAACACTAATTTTATAAAGACTGCTAAAAAAATTGTAATAGATGATATTATCCGACGATAAAGCAGTTTATTTATGGAGTTATTATGTTTCATGTTGTGCAGGCTGATTTATCTCTGCCAAAGCATGCCCAAGCTTACTTGCATTTAATGTCACACTACGCATTAGATCCAATGGGGGGAGGTCAAGATCTTTCCAATTTTGCGAAGCAAAACCTAGTTAAAGCGTTACTAAAACGTAATGATATATTTATTGTATTAATATTTTCAGGCAATAAACCGGCAGCATTATTAACTGCAATAGAAGGTTTTTCTACATTCGCTTGTAAACCACTCTTTAATATCCACGATGTCGTCGTTTATCAGGATTTTCGCGGGCAGGCTCTGACATCATTGTTATTCAACAAGATAGAAGAGATCGCCAGATCTCGCGATTGCTGCAAAATCACCCTGGAGGTATTAGCGGGAAACCATGTTGCAAAAAATGCCTATAACAAATTAGGCTACTCAGATTATGTGCTGGATCCAGAATTTGGCGGGGCTCTATTTTGGACGAAATCATTAACTTAAATACTGAAATTTTATATACATCAATATTAACTCCAGCAGGCATCTGCGCTTAAAAAATTTATTTTAACCAGCAAGATTTATCAGATTGGTATTAATTGCCCTTTTTTATTAAGCCGAACATAGAACCATGTGAGGCTTAATCCCCGCGCCAGCATAAAGGCATTCATTGCGATCCATAAAGCATGGTTGCCCTGTCCTGAAAATAGCAACCAAACTGGAAAATATACTGCTAAAAGAGAAAAAATAAGGCTGTTACGCATCTCTTTTGCTCGCGTCATGCCGATAAAAACACCGTCAAAGATGAAACCTAGTACGGAAGTAATGGGAATAATGATTAACCAGGGCAAATAATTAAAAGCCTGCGTTTGCACACTGGCTATGGATGTTATCTGCACAATAATCCACCGCCCGTAAAGGTAGAACAAAAGAAGCTGCACTGAACTAAAAATCAACGACCAGAACAGGGTGACATAAACACTTTCTTTAAACTTTGTTAAACAACGGCCACCAATATTTTTTCCTACCAGGGCCTCTGCCGCATAGGCAAGACCATCCATAGAGAAAGAGATAAGCAGTAAAAAATGCATCAAAACTGAATTGGCAGAAACAATATCATCCCCTAATTTAACCCCCTGCATAGTCATAAATGCAAAAGTTACTTGAATACATAATGTGCGAATAAAAATATCACGATTCAATAAAATAAATTTTTTAAGCGATTTAAAATCAGTGAGCTGTTTGCTTAATCTGGAGAAATCGCCTTGTTTATAAAAAGGATGAAGGATCTGCTTAACCAGCAACAATCCGCACAACAAAGCAATATAATCAGCCAAAAGTGATGCCCATGCGACTCCCGCAACCCCCCAATCAAAAAAAACCACAAATAACAGATCCAAAGCGATATTGATGGCATTGGCAATAATCAGTAAAAACATCGGGACTTTGGCATTTTGCATCCCCAGCAGCCAGCCAAATAGCGCCATATTAATTAAAGCCGCAGGCGCACTCCAAATGCGTATATTAAAATAGAGATCAGCGTAAAAATGAACTTGCTCGCTACCATCAACAAATTTTAAAGCCAGCATTAAGAGGGGCTTCTGCAAGAGCAAAATGCCAGCAGCTAACAATAACGCCACAAAAGCAGCTTGTAGTAACAAACGCATCATTTGCTGATGGTCACCTGCCCCGTGGGCCTGCGCAACTAAGCCCGTGGTCGACATTCTTAAAAAACCGAGCATCCAGAATATCAGGGTTACAATCATCGAGCCAACAGCTACACCTGCTAAATAATAGGATTCCGGCATATGCCCGATAACCGCAGTATCAACAAGGCCAAGTAATGGCACACTGATATTCGAAACCATCATTGGTAATGCAATTGCGAAGATTTTCTGGTGGGTAGTAACATTTAAAAGGAGGGATTTTATCATGGTGAAAAATGCTCAATGTTAAACATGGTTATGACCCTGAATAATAACCTTTACATTCATCATGTGGTCGTCTTCCAAAGCAGGTGAATACTAAACATAGTGACCACTTACTCGCTGGCATCTGTTCAGTACCATTAATACCAATTTTTATAAATTTGGTGGATATTTTCTACCATTAAATCCATCTTCACGTTAAAAATGCCATCCTCATTTATTTC
>DATCZZ010000305.1:0-4845 GCA_036525635.1 Psychromonas sp.
GCTTGTCATGTACAGCCGCAATGATTAAAGCTAAATTATCATCCTTTTTAAAACTCAGAGCGTCTGTTTCTATACCAATTCTAGAAGCAACTTTACCAGGACCCGCTCTGTCATCAATGGCTGCTGTCATAACCAGTGTGTTCATCCCCCGTTCGCGGTAGTTGTAAGATGACTGCAAAAGAGAGGTTGATTTACCTGCATTCATCGCTGAATAGTAAAAATAGAGTTGGGCCAAAACGCGGTTCCTTATCGGCAAAATTTGTGAACGTAGTTTAGCATTCAATTTGTCATAAGCGCATTAATTACCCTATCTATACCCGGTTATCATAACTGCTTTTCATGCGCTATATTTAGCGGATACTCAAACAGCTATTAAATTAATGATTATTTCAGCAATGGAAATCACAAATGAATACGCTAATAGAGTCGAAGCAGCTTATTAGGCTGAGTATGTTTTTGGGGCTGTGCGAGTTTGGGCTGCAAAAACCATTGAATCCATATCAATTATTAATATTCCCCTTCAAAGATAAACTTAATAAAGAGTAAGCGCCCGTTAAATTATTTTTTACTGAAGTGGCGGCTGCAATATTCAATTTTTAAGAAATCTCGTGTTAAAATAAAAATTCGAAATTTAATCGGTTGATTTTGTGTTGTTTTTTTCTCTGTTATCCGCATAATCAAACTGCATTAGAACAAACACAAAGTATCATGGGCTGACTCTTTTTTATACCCATGGGCTTTACACAATCTGAGCGATAGCTCTTTTGGCTATGATAAGGAAAGTACAAATGAATATTGATTTATCTGCATTCCCCACGACTATCGATACACTTCACTTGGGACTAGGCATTTCTACTGCATTATTTTTAGTTTTATTTCTCACTAAAAAGAGATCCTCTGATCTTCAGGGCCACTCTGAAAATAATATTACAGCAAGTGATAGCAGTCTCGCGCAGCCTGTTGAGCAACCTCAGGAGGCTATTAAAGAAGCCCCTAAAACTGTTGTATTAAAAGAAGCGACACCAGAAGCTGCTTTACAGTTATTGGCATTATTGCAGCAAGATGCGCGTTTTATTGATTTTATCCAAGAAGATCTAAGCGGTTATTCAGACGCCGATATCGGCGCAGCTGCGCGTGTTGTTCATGAAGGCAGCAAGAAAACACTGGATACTTACTTTACCCTTGAAGCTATTCGCAGCGAAGAGGAGGAAACAGCAATTAGCTTAGCGGAAGGTTTCAACGCTTCAGAAATCCGTTTGACCGGCAATGTTGTGGGTCACGCGCCTTTTAATGGCACTTTGATTCATAAAGGCTGGAAAGTCAGTGAGGTTAAATTACCTAAACTGGCTGCCGGACATGATGCCTCAATCGTTGCCCCTGCGGAGGTTGAGCTATGAACGATACCACTATAAATGCAAATCAGGCTCGCTATTCTGTCGGGATAGACTTAGGTACAACACACTGTGTTTTATCTTATTTGGATCTAAATAAGGTGGCGGAAGATCCTACACTGGAGCCGGAATTGACAATTATGTCCATTCCGCAGTTAACCCAGGCGGGAGTGATTGAAGAGAAAAAACAGTTACCCTCTTTTATCTATATGGCCCACGAATCAGAACTGAATGAAGCTGATCTCGCACTGCCCTGGAATGCGCAACCGAAATCCATTGTCGGCAGTATTGCGCGCGAACTGGGCAGTAAAACACCAATTCGTTTAGTTGCCAGTGCGAAAAGCTGGCTGTGCCATAGTGGCGTGGATCGCCATTCCGCATTTCTGCCTGTCGCAAGCCCTGAAGAGGTGACCAAAATCTCACCTTTGACTGCGACTTTTGAATATTTAGATCATCTGCGCGCCGCATGGGAACATCAGTTTCCTGAGTTTCCATTAGCAGAGCAGGATGTCACCATCACTATTCCTGCGTCATTCGATCCTGCTGCTAGGGAGCTCACGGCTGAGGCTGCCAAGCGAGTCGGTTTTGCTAACCTGACCTTGCTGGAAGAGCCACAGGCTGCTGTTTATAACTGGATACATGCCAGTGGAGAGGCTTGGCGCGAGCAGGTTCAGGTGGGGGATATTATTTTAGTGGTTGATGTCGGTGGTGGTACCACGGACTTATCATTAATTGCGGTAACCGAAGAGGAGGGCAACCTGACCCTCAATCGTATCGCCGTGGGTGAGCATATTCTGCTGGGCGGCGATAATATGGATTTGGCCCTTGCCTATCGCGTTAAAGCTAAACTGAGCGAAGAGGGCAAAGAGCTGCAGGCGTGGCAGATTCAGGCTATTAGTCAGGCTTGTCGGGATGCAAAAGAGCAGCTGTTGCTGGATAACGATATTGAGAGTGTGCCGATTACTGTGCCAAGCCGCGGTTCAAAACTGTTAGGTAAAACCCTGCGCACTGAGCTAACCCGCAACGAAGTGCGCGAGGCATTACTCGAAGGATTCTTCCCGAGCGTAAAAATTGATGATCATCCAAGAGCAGTGCGTCGCGGTGCATTAACGCAAAAGGGGCTGCCCTATGCGCAGGATCCCGCTGTATTACGGCATCTGGCCGCTTTTTTAAGCAAACAGGCAGCTGCTGCAGACGATGTTTTAGGCAGTGCATCCGCTGCTGATAACAATGAACATTTTGCGGATCCGCTGGCGGGTAATTTCGCTCCAGCAGCTATGGCTGATTTTATTAAACCATCGGCCATTTTGTTTAATGGCGGGGTTCTCAAAGCACCTGTTGTATCTGAACGGATCCTGGCAACTATCAATCAGTGGCTGGAAGCTGCCGGCGCAGAAAAGGCGCGCTTATTGGCAGACTCTGATCTGGATCTGGCCGTTGCCAGTGGGGCAAGTTATTACGGTTATGTTAAACAGGGGCAGGGTGTACGTATCCGCGGCGGCCTGGCAAGTACCTATTATGTCGGTATTGAAAGCTCAATGCCTGCGATTCCGGGTATGGAGCCACCATTAGAAGCTTTATGTATCGCACCTTTTGGTATGGAAGAGGGGACTGAAACAACTGCGGGCCAAACCGAGTTTGGTTTAGTGGTCGGTGAACCGGTGCGTTTCCGCTTTTTTGGCTCTAACACCCGCCGTCACGATCAGGCCGGTCTGCAGTTAGCACACTGGCAGGACGGCGAGTTGGAAGAGCTGCCTGAATTACAAGCGACTTTATCAGTGGAGGGACGCCGTGCCGGTGATGTTGTTCCGGTGCATTTAATGGCTAAAGTTACTGAAGTTGGCACACTTAAACTCGAAGCAATCGCGGTTAATAGTGTCGATCAAAACGGTGCTCCTGAGCGCTGGCATATTGAGCTGGATGTAAGAGACTAATGACCCGTATGCCAGTTAAATATCTTATTGGTATCGATTTAGGCACCACCAATACCGTGGTTGCCTATGCTGATATGGGTAAACCCTTATCATCTGAAAACTGTTTTATTTTTGAGATTGATCAGTTAGTTGCGCCGGGCGAAGTCGCTAAACGGCCTTTACTGCCTTCATTTCGTTATCATCCAACCGCTGGTGAAATTAACCCCTCTGATATGCAGTTACCCTGGTCTGATGGCGGTGCTGCCACCCTGGAAGGTGAACTTCCCTCCGTTGTTATCGGCGAGTGGGCAAGAGAGTTAGGCTCCAAGGTTGACGGGCGTCAGGTGGTCAGTGCTAAAAGTTGGCTTTCTCATCCGCAAGTGGATCGCAGCGCTGATATTCTGCCCTGGGCTGGCGCGGATGGGGTAACAAAAGTCTCTCCTGTCCTTGCTTCGGCAAGTTATCTACTGCATGTGCGTAATGCCTGGAATTTTGCCCACCCTGATGCGCTGATGGAGGAGCAGGAAGTGGTTATTACCATTCCCGCTTCCTTTGATGAAGGTGCCCGGGCGTTAACTGTGGATGCTGCGGCACGTGCAGGTTTAGATAATATTCTACTGCTTGAGGAGCCACAGGCCGTTTGTTATGACTGGTATGCCAGACAGGGAGACGATGTACAAAGACAACTGTCTGAAATCAAGCTGCTGATGGTTTGTGATGTAGGTGGCGGTACGACGGATCTGAGTTTAATCAAAGTTGCGCAGGCTAAGGATAATACCCTGGCATTAACCCGTGTGGGGGTCGGCAATCATCTGATGCTCGGTGGTGACAATGTTGATTTAGCACTGGCGCATATTGCCGAAGGGTATATCAGCGGCGGCAAGTCGGCAAATAAAAAGCTCAGCGCGGCCAGCTTATCGCAATTAATACAGCAAACACGTAAAGCAAAAGAGTTACTCCTGAGTAAAAATGCACCCGACAGCGCTAAGGTAACAGTACTCGGCAGCGGCGCGAAACTAATCGGCGGCGCCAAGAGCTGTGAGCTTTCCAAGCAAGAGGTGAGAAATATTGCGCTGGATGGTTTTTTTCCGAAAATCAGTTTTGCTCAGCGTCCCCTTAAACGCAATAGCGGGGTCGTGGAGTTTGGTCTTCCCTATGCCGCTGATCCCGCAGTCAGCAAACATCTGGCTGAGTTTATCGCAGATCATCAGGCAGCCTGTTTTGACGCATTAGGCATTGACCCGACTGCAGAAGAGAACAATAGGTTAACTAACGCAGTACCCGACGCGGTGTTATTTAACGGCGGGGTGTTCAACAGTGCTGTACTGAGTGAACGCTGCATTGATCTGTTAAGTGGATGGCGTGGTTGCCCGGTCAAAAAACTGCAAAACAATAATCCCAATCTTGCCGTGGCGCAGGGGGCTGTCGCATATGCTAAAGCGCGACGCGGTGCGCAACTTAAAATTGGTGGCGGCTCGGCGCGTACCTTTTTTCTGGTTCTAGAGCAACAAGATGCGGGTAAGCAGGCAATTTGTTTAATG
>DATCZZ010000306.1:0-3362 GCA_036525635.1 Psychromonas sp.
AAAAGCAGAGCACATTATTAATACTTTTCAGCATAAATTTGGATTATCAGTAACGGCAAAAACAGGTAAAAAAAATTCAGGTCAATTGGTTATTAATTACAGTTCGTTAGATGATCTGGAAAAATTAATGCGTAAAATTGATGTGGAACAATAAGTAGGTTGTAGAAAAAGCACTGACACAATAACAGTTGGTTTTTTATTTCAAAACGGTAATTTAATTACAAATATTGTTTTGCAACAAGTTTTATATCTTTATAAACGAAAAATTTCTCAAAGTATAAGACATATATCATACCTAAACGGGGCTCTTTTATTGCATTGGTTTAGATGTTGGTATAATCTTCTAGGCGATTTAACATGCTGGTTAAGATAGTTTTTTCAGTACATGTTAAAAAAATTAGAGGAGAGCAAGGTGATCGATAAACTAGCAAAAGACAGTCACAGAGCGGGACTTAAATTAGTTGGTTTTCAATTGTTGCTTGTTCTTATTATTGCTCTGGTATTAACAGTCTTTTCTTCAACTAAATCAGGATACTCAGGTTTAGCCGGGGGAATTACTTTTATGCTCCCTAATATGATTTTTGTTTTAATGACTTTTGCACATGCAGGTGCCAGTAAGACACGATTAATACTTAGGGGGTTCTACGTTGGAGAGGCGATAAAACTAACCCTTATTGTGATTCTGTTCAGTCTGTTTTTGAAATATGGGGCACTTTCATTACCGTCCTTTTATATTGCATTTTCATTCTTAGTAGCATCCCAGTGGTTAGCACCTTTCTTTTTTCACGATAATAACGGGATGACAAATGACCGCTAAAGATGAAGTGTTAACTTCTTCCGGGTACATCCAACACCATTTAACAAATGCACAAATGTGTACTGTTGATGGCAGCATTGCATTTAATCATGCCTGTGCTGACGCTGGATTTTGGACTTGGCACATTGACTCTCTCCTGTTTTCAGTTGGCCTGGGTGTTCTATTCTTGTTTGGTTTTTACAAAATAGGGCAAAAAGCAACAACTGGTGTTCCTGGTAAATTCCAATGTGCATTAGAAATGCTCTTGGAATTTGTTAATAACGCGGTAAAAGATTCGTTTCATGGTCGTAACCCTGTTATAGCACCACTAGCTCTGACCATATTTGTCTGGATTTTATTGATGAATGTGATGGATCTAGTACCTGTTGATTTTATTCCTGAAGCCGCTAAGCAAATCTTAGGTGTTCCTTACCTCAAAGTCGTATCAACAACTGATATGAATATTACTTTTGGATTATCATTAAGTGTATTTGTATTAATTGTTTTTTATTCTATCAAGGTCAAGGGATTTATGGGGTTCGTTAAAGAGTTGACCCTACAACCTTTTAATCATTGGGCATTTATTCCAGTTAACTTCATTTTGGAAACAATTGCTCTGATTGCGAAGCCGATATCTTTATCACTTCGTTTGTTTGGTAATCTGTACGCAGGTGAGTTGATATTTATTCTGATAGCATTAATGCCTTGGTGGAGTCAATCGGCGCTTTCTGTGCCATGGGCTATCTTCCATATTTTGGTTATTGTGTTACAGGCCTTTATTTTTATGATGCTGACAATTGTATACCTTAGTATGGCTCATGAAGATCATTAAATTTTAATTAATAATTTTAAATACTTTTAAATATTTCGGAGAAAAAAATGGAAACTATTATCAGCTCTACGGCTATCGCTGTTGCACTTATGATTGGTCTTGCTGCATTCGGTACGGCTGTTGGTTTTGCTATCTTAGGTGGGAAATTCCTGGAAGCATCTGCACGTCAACCTGAGCTGGGTCCAGTTCTTCAAACTAAAATGTTCATCGTTGCTGGTCTACTTGATGCGATTTCTATGATTGCGGTTGGTGTTGCACTATTTTTCGTGTTTGCAAACCCTTTCCTAAGTCAACTACCTGCTTAATATCGGATCCTAATTAACTAAATTATTAAGGAGCCGTTATGAATATAAACGCAACCCTACTAGGCCAAGCTATTGCTTTTGCAATATTTGTTTGGTTCTGCATGAAGTATGTGTGGCCTCCACTAATTTCTGCAATCGAAGAACGTCAAAAGAAAATAGCTGACGGTCTGACAAAAGCTGAAAGAGCAGGAAAAGATCTTGATTTAGCCAAAGCGAAAGCTTCTGATAAATTAAACGAAGCTAAAGCCCAAGCTGCTGAGATCGTTGAACAGGCTAATAAACGCCGTAATCAGATTGTTGAAGATGCAAAAACTGAAGCTGAAGTTGAGCGTCTTAAAATAATTGCGCAAGGTGAAGCCGAAATTGAAGCGGAACGCAATCGTGTTCGTGAAGAGCTTCGTTTGAAAGTTTCAACGCTTGCTATTGCGTGTGCTGAGAAAATAATCAAGCGTTCTATTGATAAAGAAGCTAACAGCGACATTATTGATAAATTGGTTGCTGAACTATAAGGAGCGAGCTTATGTCTGAATTGACTACTGTAGCTCGTCCTTATGCAAGAGCTGCTTTTGAATTTGCCGTCGATAGTAACAATATCGAAGTTTGGTCTGCGATGTTGTCTTTTGCAACTGAAGTTGTTAATAATCCAACGATAGCTGCGATACTAAAGGGCAATAAAGCCGCACAAGAGTTAGCCAGTTTATTTGTTGATATTTGTGAAGGTCAACTCGATGATAATGGCCTGAATTTTATCAAAATAATGGCTGAAAATGGACGTTTGAGTGTTTTACCTCGCGTAGCTGAACTTTATGCTGAATTAGAATCTGAACATAAGAAAGTGATCAACGTTGATGTTGTATCTGCTTATGCTCTTTCTAAAAAACAACAAGAAGAGTTGAGTAAATCGTTAGAAAAACGCCTCGCACGAAAAGTAAATCTAAATTGTAGTATTGATAAAACCCTGATTGCCGGATTGGTAATTACTGCGGGTGACTTAGTGATTGATAGCTCAGCTAAAGGTCAACTAACTCGATTATCTAATGCTTTACAATCTTAATGGGAAATTGGCATGCAACTGAATTCCACTGAAATTAGCGACCTTATAAAGCAACGAATTGGAAAATTTGAAGCAGTAAGTGAAGCGCGTAATGAAGGTACAATCGTTTCTGTAAGCGATGGTATTATTCGCATCAATGGCCTTGCTGAATGTATGCAGGGTGAGATGATCGAATTACCAAATGGCAGCTTTGCTATGGCACTGAATCTTGAGCGTGACTCTGTTGGTGCTGTGGTAATGGGGCCTTACCGCGATATTAAAGAAGGCCAAAAAGTTAAATCTACTGGTCGTATTCTTGAAGTACCAGTAGGTAAAGGTCTGTTAGGTCGTGTTGTAAATACACTGGGTGAGCCAATTGATGGTAAAGGTCCGATT
>DATCZZ010000307.1:0-4408 GCA_036525635.1 Psychromonas sp.
AGATTGATCCTTTATTTGATGAAGTAGTTGAATTTATTACTGAAACTCGTAAAGTGTCGATATCAAGCATACAGCGTAAATTTCGAATTGGTTACAACCGTTCCGCACGTCTGGTGGATCAGCTGCAGGCACAGGGCGTGATAAGTGCACCATCAGGCGCGAACAGTAATCGCGTTGTTCTCGCACCGCCGCCAGTTAAGGATTAAAATAATGAAAAAGTTCTCTGCTCTGCTATTTACCCTGTTAATTTCATTGTTTTCCGTTGCCGCTAATGCTGTGACTGATGCGCAGCTATTAAAGAAAAAATTGGCAAAATTCAGCATTCTTAATGCGGAATTTTCACAACGGGTGAGCACCCCTGAAGGTAAAATATTAAATGACAGTTTGGGCACCTTGGCCATTTCCCGTCCGGGTAAATTCCGCTGGGAAGTGACTTCACCGGAGGAGGAGCTGATTGTCTCTGACGGCCAAACCATGTGGATGTACAGCCCTTTTATTGAGCAGGTTACCCTGCTTAACTTAAGTGATGCGATACAGGGGACCCCTTTTATTCTGCTTTCAGGCGCCAATGAGTCGCAATGGGCTAACTACGAAGTTACAAAAATGAAGAACCAGTTTAAAGTGACCGATATTAGCGGCTCCGTGCAGGACAGAACATTTATCTTTGAATTTAATAATTCAGGTAATGTCAGTAAGTTTGTGGTGCTTGAAGAGCAGGGGCAGCGCAGTGAGTTTACCCTGCATCATAAAAAGTTGGCTAAAGCATGGAATGAAAGCTTTTTTGAATTCAGCATTCCGGATGGCGTTGAAATAGACGATCAACGTTAATGAAAGATCTTTTTGAATTTAATAATGATTTTCAACCATTAGCGGCGCGCATGCGCCCTAAAGTGTTTGCAGACTACATTGGCCAGTCCCATATTATCAGCGCCGGTAAACCTCTGCGTAATGCCCTGGAAAACGGCATGGCACATTCCATGATCTTATGGGGCCCGCCAGGCACAGGCAAAACGACTCTGGCGGAACTCATTGCTGCATACTGCCATGCGCATGTTGAGCGTCTTTCCGCGGTGACTTCAGGCATTAAAGAGATACGTGCTGCTATCGAGATTGCCCGGCAAAATCGTGCCGCCGGTATTCGTACTCTGTTATTTGTTGACGAAGTACACCGCTTTAATAAAAGTCAGCAGGATGCCTTTTTACCCTATATTGAAGACGGTACCATTTTGTTTGTCGGGGCAACCACTGAGAATCCCTCCTTCGAGCTTAATAATGCGCTGTTGTCCAGAGCACGCGTGTATTTATTAAAAAAACTCAGTGAAGCTGAAATAATGGCCGTCATCGATCAGGCTTGTCATTCAAGTGATGGATTAGCGCATAAAAATATTCAATTTGTCGGTGATGTAAAAGAAAAACTCGCGCAACTGGTGCAGGGGGATGCGAGAAAAGCACTTAACTATCTCGAACTGTTGGCAGACATGGCCGATGATTCAGAGCAAAGTGTTGTGATAAATCTGGAGTTGTTAAAAGAGATAGCAGGACGTGAAGGCGTTAGTTTTGATAAACAGGGCGATCTGTTTTACGATTTGATATCAGCCTTCCATAAATCTGTGCGCGGCTCAGATCCCGATGCCGCACTTTACTGGTATGCCCGCATGCTGGCTGGTGGATGTGATCCGCTTTATGTCGCGCGCAGACTGCTGGCGATTGCCTCTGAAGATATTGGCAATGCCGATCCGCGTGCCATGGAAGTCGCCATGAATGCGTGGGATTGCTTTTCACGTATTGGTGCCTATGAAGGAGAACGCGCGATTGCACAGGCGATTGTCTATTGCGCTGCCGCCCCTAAAAGCAATGCTGTCTATATTGCATTTGCCGAGGCGAAGCAAGCGGTGAAAAATCTCCCCGAATATGAGGTGCCGTTACATCTGCGCAACGCCCCGACCAAGTTAATGCAAGAATTGAATCATGGTTTAGGCTATCGCTATGCCCATGACGAAGACGGTGCCTTTGCCGCCGGCGAGGTTTATCTGCCGGAAGCCCTGCAAGGCACCAGGTTCTATCGGGCAAGCGACCGTGGATTTGAGAAACAGATAGCGGCTAAATTGGATTATTTAGAACAGTTAAACCAGCAAAGTAATAATAAACGTTATTAACAAGTTATTGTTTTTTATTTGAAGTCCACGCCCCAAAAACAGTAAATAATAAGGTTTGATACTTAACCTTAGTTACCTACATAAGCATATTTTTTTAATACAGATAGAAGTTTTTTATGAAAACAATGATTACAAATATCGCATTGGTGGCAAGTGGTGGTGCTGTTGGGGCCACGTTGCGCTATTTAATTGGGATTGTGGTGATAAGCCTCTTTGGAAAAGGTTTTCCATTTGCTACACTCTCGGTCAATATTATTGGCTCGCTGATTATGGGCTGTATTTTTCAGCTTATTCAACAAGAAACAATTACCGCATCTCCCTGGTGGCCGTTAATCGGCGTCGGGTTTTTAGGTGCATTAACAACCTTTTCAACATTTTCCATGGATAATTTACTGCTTTTACAACAGGGTGAATTGTTTAAAGCGATCCTGAATATCGTATTAAATGTTGTGGTCTGTATTTCAGCCGCATATGTTGGCACATTATTAGTCTTAAAAAGTTAGGGAAGAGCATGTTAGATCCAAAATTTTTACGTAACGATTTAGAACAAACAGCATTACGATTAGCCTCTCGAGGATATACCCTGGATGTTGAATTAATAAATCAGTTGGAAGAAAAAAGAAAAGTTTTACAGGTTACTACTGAATCGTTACAAGCTGAGCGGAATAGCCGCTCTAAAGAGATTGGTCAGGCTGCAAAACGTGGTGAAGATATTACCCAGATACGTGCTGAAATGAACGTATTGGGTGAAGACCTAGAGCGTGCTAAAGAAGATTTTGCATTGCTAGCCGAAGAGATTAAACAGATCGCCTATAATATGCCCAATTTGCCGCATGAATCAGTCCCTGTCGGCACAGATGAAAGTGGGAATATCGAAATCCTGAAATGGGGTGAACCAAAGCAGTTTGATTTTGACGTAAAAGATCATGTTGATTTGGGCGAAGCGTTAGGCGGTTTGGATTTTAAATCAGCAGTAAAAATAAGTGGTTCACGTTTTATTGTCATGCAGGGGCAGATTGCCAAATTACACCGCGCATTGGCGCAATATATGCTGGATCTTCATACCAACCATCATGGTTATACAGAGATGTATGTCCCTTATCTGGTCAATGCAGACAGTTTATACGGCACCGGGCAGCTGCCTAAATTCGGCGATGATCTGTTCAATACCAATCCCGCCACGGAAGAGGGCATCGGTATGTCACTTATTCCGACCGCTGAAGTACCGCTGACCAATATGAGCCGTGATATGATTTATGATGAATCTGATTTACCGCTTAAATTAACCGCGCATACCCCCTGTTTCAGAAGTGAAGCCGGATCCTACGGCCGTGATACACGCGGTTTAATTCGCCAGCATCAGTTTGATAAAGTTGAAATGGTGCAAATAGTGCATCCTGAGAAAAGTTTCGAGGCGTTAGAAGAGTTAACCGGGCATGCGGAGCAGGTCTTAAAAAATCTCGGATTACCCTACCGGAAAATGGTTTTATGTACTGGTGATATGGGCTTTGGTGCAACTAAAACCTATGATTTAGAAGTGTGGTTACCGGCGCAGGGACAGTACCGTGAAATTTCATCTTGTTCAAATGTTGGTGATTTCCAAGCGCGTCGTTTACAAGCGCGTTTCCGCCCGACAGGCGCTAAAAAGCCGGAGTTACTGCATACCTTAAACGGCTCTGGATTGGCTGTGGGCCGTACATTGGTTGCCGTACTTGAAAATTATCAACTTGCAGACGGCCGTATTGAAATTCCGCAAGTGCTGCAACACTACATGGGCGGCTTGAGCCATATAGGTTAAGTAAGTTTTTAGGGGCGCTCCGTGCCCTGAGTTTTTAACGCCAACAAAAAAGGAGCTTAATGCTCCTTTTTTGTTATTTATAGCTGCTTATTAATCGTCGTTATAATCGCTGAGTTCAAGGTTGGCTGCTGCGTAAGCGGCTTCATCCCGCACATTTTTTGGTAAATCTTCATTTGCGGCAATTCGGTCTAAGGTTTTAAGTGCGCAGGTAATAGCTTTAGGGACATAAGCTGCATCACCGCTGCCGATTTGATTAATTAATTTTTTGGTTTGTTCGCTGTAGTTATACATATTTTGCCTACCTATTTAATAAAACTGTCAGCATTATACCCATTCTACTTGAATATGCTAATGCCGACTTTCAGCGTAAAATATAACATGTTTATTTCGGGGCGCGGAGCGAATTAGACGACAGTCTAGTATTATGAGCGGAGGAAGCTCTGCGACTCCTTTT
>DATCZZ010000308.1:0-2355 GCA_036525635.1 Psychromonas sp.
TCACAGAGCGGCATTTCCACAGCCTTTTAAAATTCACATCTTCAGCCATCCCTTGTAAAAATAAAATATCTGCAAATGGATTATTTTTATTTAAGAAACTTCCCTTATAATACCCTTACAACATGTTTCATCTCAAGGCAAAATGATGACTGAACGTATAAAAATCAAAGAGATAAAAAGCAACACAGTAAACAGCACGGATCGCTACAACCCAAGCAAGCGCATTTATGTGCGCGCCGTTTATGGTTTTTATCAAACACTGCGCCGCTATACAGGCTGGGGGCTGATTCTTTTATTTGTTGCTTTACCGCTGCTCCAGTGGAATGGTCACCAGGCCATTTTATTTGATATTGCGGATCAGCAATATCATATTTTCAATATGACCCTGTTTCCACAAGACCTAACCCTGCTCGCTTGGATTTTTATCATTGCTGCTTTTGCTCTGTTCTTTTTTACTACCTATTTAGGACGGGTTTGGTGTGGTTATACCTGCCCGCAGACGGTCTGGACATTTATATTTATCTGGTTTGAGGAGCGTTTTGAAGGGAGTGCCAATAAACGCAAACGCCTGGATCAGATGCCCTGGAGCATCAATAAAGTCTGGCGCAAAGCCGCCAAACACACAGGCTGGATAACGGTTTCTTTACTGACTGGTTTGGCTTTTTCATCCTATTTTGTGCCGGTTAATCAACTGTATGTTGATTTTTTTACCTTTAATGCCGGTTTTGCAACCACGGCCTGTGTTCTCTTTTTTGCCGCCGCCACCTATCTCAATGCCGGTTGGATGAGATCTATCGTATGTCTGCATATGTGCCCCTATGCACGCTTTCAGTCAGCCATGTTCGATAAAGACACCTTTATCGTCGGTTATGATACACAACGCGGGGAGGTCCGTGGTCCGAGAAGACGTAAAGATTCACCTAAAGAATTAGGGCTAGGTGATTGTATTGACTGTGATCTGTGTGTGCAGGTCTGTCCAACGGGGATCGATATTCGCGATGGTTTACAGTATGAATGTATTAACTGTGGTGCTTGTATCGATGCTTGTGATCAAACTATGGATAAAATGGGCTACCCGCGCGGATTGATATCTTATACTACAGAGCAGAAGCTCGCAGGTAAAACAACCAAGGTATTACGCCCTAAAATTATCGGTTATGGTGCGTTATTGTTAATAATGGTGGGCATGTTCGTCGCTAATATTGTTAACTTAAGCAGTGCCGAAATGGAGATTCTTCGAGACCGGAATGCGTTATACCGGGAGAATAGTGAAGGCTTGATTGAAAATACTTATACCTTAAAAATACTTAATAAAACCATCAAAACACAAACCTATAACTTATCTTTTTCCGGTCTGGAAAGTGCACAGCTTATTGGTCCGGAGCAAATTAACATAAAATCAGGTGAAGTATTAACTCAACCGATTGCAATTGCAGTTGATCCCTATGGATTTAAGGAAAAAAGAATTAATATCACCATTACTCTCACCAGTGCCTCCGGTGAAATTGAAAAAATTGAACAAGAAACAACATTCTTTCTTGGTTTATAAATAATACAATTCATAAAGGTCTATTGCTTTATCCAGGCCTTTTTATCGGGTATATGCGCGTGAAAGCCAATTTTAGCTACCAATCTCTAACACCTGAAGTGCAACTTGATGCCCTGGCATCAGTTGCTATCTACCCTGAATCAGGGTTAATCACACTCAACTCCTATGAGAATCGCGTCTTTTTATTTACCGATGAAAATAAAATTCGCTATGTAGTGAAGTTCTACAGACCGCAGCGCTGGAGTGAAGCGCAATTAAAAGAAGAGCACCAATTTTGCCAAACGCTGTATAACAAAGGGTGTCAAGTCGCCTCACCGGTAGAAATTAACGGACAAACGTTATTCCACTTTCAAGGTTATCATTTTGCCCTGTTCCCTAGTTTATCTGCGCGCTCCATGGAGCTTGATAATATTGATATACTTTATGATATCGGTTGCGCCTTGGGGAAAATGCACCGCATTGCCGCCCAGGAGAAGTTTAAATACAGAGAAACGCTTAGCATCGCGACCATGCTGTCAAATCCGATTAAAGAACTGCGCAGCAGTATTTATATTCCAACATCTGTGCGCGCACCACTATTTACAACATTAGAAACTCTTGAGCGTGAAATCACAATTCAATTTAACCGCCACAAGCATAAAATAATCCGCTTACATGGCGATTGTCATGCCAGTAATATTTTGGTGCGCGATGAATCGCCTTATTTTGTCGATTTTGATGACTGCAAAATGGGTCCCGCTGTTCAAGATATTTGGATGTTGCTAAGTGGTACAACAGAGGAAAAAAAACTGCAATTATCAATGTTA
>DATCZZ010000309.1:0-3567 GCA_036525635.1 Psychromonas sp.
AGAGGATGCTGATAAATTTACAAGCTGCAAATAGATTTCTATTGGCTCATTTGGATAGTCGGCCATTGCCTGCTCTTTGCTATGAGCTAAGAAATCAACACGGATCATATTATCGAAGAGAGTTATTTTTTCCTCCCGAATGCGATCCCCCAAGAATACGGAATCTAAATGTTGGCTATTTTTACTCTGTAAATCATATGAAAATAGGCCGACATAAACATAGACACCACTTCCGGCTGTATTGACAATAAATGGGGCTGAAAAATAGATAATGCCTGTTTCGGCTTTTGTCAGCAGCACCATTTTAGAGATATTGAGATACAAAGAAGCGCGTTCATAAACTGCTTCTTTGCCATCTGCCGCCGCTTGTAAAAGATCCTGGTAATGCCCGCGTAAATAAAAGCCACCACCTATCTTTTCCTGCTTATCCAAGATCACCGGCTTATTCGTTTCAGGATAACGCATAGTGATCGGAAAGCCCGCTGCAAGGTTTTCGTAAATAGTTTGCTCTAGCGTTCGCTCACAGGTTTGCTCAACCTCATCCCAAACACCTGCAGCTTTTGCACATTGCTCGGCAGAGTTTATTTTGCTGTATACAAAATAGAGGCCTGCAAGTATCAAAAGAGCAACGAATATAAGTAAGTTAATTCTTTTATGCATCATTTAATGCCAAATTTAATCTGCTCAACAATGCTTGAAATGTTTCATCTAAAGGGGCATTAATTTCTATCAACTGGCCGTTTTGCGGGTGGGTAAATGATAAAAATTCGGCATGCAGTAGTAAACGCTGATTGGCGAAATTATCACGGAACATGGCGTTATGTTTGCCATCGCCATGGGAAGTATCGCCAATAATAGGATGGCGAAGATGTGCCATATGACGGCGCAGTTGATGTTTACGTCCCGTTTTTGGGGTCAGCACCATCAAGCTATAACGCGATGAATCATAGGGGCGCACAGCAATCGGCAGGGTTGTTTGCGCCAGGCAGCGATATTCGCTAAATGCTTGCTGCACAGGTTTGTCCTGTTTGGCTTTTTTATCTGCAATCTTATCCATGATCTCTTTAAGCGGATAATCAAGTTCGCCATCACCTCAATGACCGCGTACCACGGCCAGATAACGTTTATGCACCTTGTGCTCCGCAAATTGTGACATCAAATTTCGTGCACTATCTTTATCAAGCGCGAACAATAAAACACCCGAGGTGGGTCGATCCAGCCTATGTACCGGAAAAACATATTGCCCGATTTGATTACGTACTTTTTGCAGGGCAAATTCTGTTGCATGGCTATCGAGCCAACTGCGATGGACCAATAAACCTGAAGGTTTATTGACGGCGACCAAACATTCATCCTGATAGAGGATCTCTAACTCAGGGCTGCTGGCTTCGATATTTAAATCCTGGTCGTTCAGATCCGCATCAATAAAATCTTCTTCTACTGATGGCTGGACATTTTCTGTAGCACTCATAATTTTTTATAAACTCTTTATTATTCAGTAAATAAACCATCAATGGAAGCGATTATATGGATTATTTCACTGCTGTTGACCGGCAAACTTTTAAAATATTCTGTCGCCATGGGTAATAACAACATTGACTCAGGTAAAGGTTGAGAAAAAAGCACAAGTTCGCTCATTTTACTTAAGAAAATAAATTGTAACCACTGCACAAAGCTTAAACTGTCAATTGCAAAAGGCGCACGGCTGGCAAGAGCCTGCTGACTGGGCTTGACCGCTTGCCACAGCCCCTCGGCACGTAATTCATTTTCCAATTGCTGCAAAAGCGGCTGTAAAAGCCGGTGTTTTTTTAATTCAGCTGTATTATTTAGCATGATCTTTTCTAACTAATAGATTCATAGGAGGGGTATAATAGCACACGGATTGAAGTGCTAGAAATGACAGCTTAAATTACTCCAAAGTTTAATTTTAAAGATAGCTGCAGCTTGCAACAGGGTTAACAGCACTCCCTTAGGAAAATCATCTAAATTCCTCACAATATCAACTGAGTAGTTGATATAATCCCGATACTTTAATAACTGACAGAATATACGACTATGAACATAAATACCCTTAGCGACTTTTTAGAACAATCAAATTGCCAATTTTGTGTTTATGATTTAGGGCGTAAAGTGTGCAAAATTCCCAACACTACCTTTAAAAACATTGCGCAGAATCTACTACCCTACCCTTACCCCCTGCAGCAGCACGCCTTTTTTGCCTTAACGTTCTGGCAAGTTGGCGAACAAAAAGAACACTTTATCTGGTTTTTAAAAATGCCACTGGACGAGCAGGGTTTACTGAAAATTCCCGCACAGACGGGTTTTATTAAAATGGTTGTTGCAGCTATGGGTGAAGATGTAACAGCAGAGGTAAGTGATAAACTGCAGGAACGCCTGGCAAATAACCCATTTCTATTTAAACCCAATACAGAAAAGTTGGCCATTTTTAATGCCCATATTAATGCCAGTTTTATCCGCCCTGCCTCTTCATTTTATGCAGGTGCCGCGCACTATTTTTCAGGTGCAACAAGCTGGGACGAATGGCAGGAGCTGGGTATTCAAGGTATTGCTGACTTAACAGCGCGCTTAGACCATGATAACAATCAGCAGCACTTAATTAACGCACTCCCCTATTTACCAGAGCAGCCTCTGCAGTCTCTCGCTTTGTGCCTTGAGCACCAGGAAAAAATGACGCCGGATTTATGCCAGGCCATCGCCGCACAAGCGCGAATAGAACTGCTGGCAAACCGCCAGGAGAATGCGATTTTATTATTACGTGCTCTGGCCAGTTCCCCGAGCATTGCTATCACCAAGAAACTACTAAAGGAGCAGTTTTCCTCAGACTTAATCTATAACATCCATTGGTATGTGGGTATTGCCGGACGATTATGGGCTCTGCTTGAAGATGAAACCTTACTCAACCGCTTTCTTGAATCATTAGCTAATAATCAGCCATCACTCTTCCCGCAGCTGTTTGCCGATCTTGTTGCAATTCCGGCACTGCGCGATAAAGTGCTTAAGCAAATACGTCTGCCGGCGCGCTCCCCCGCTTTATCAAACGCGATTGGAGTATTATTTTCCGGTGTACAAAATAGTTGAGGAGTAAAAATGTTCAGCCTGCTATTTATACTGCTCTGTGTACTTTTCGGGGGTATTATCTGGAAATTACGTCAACAATCAGAATATGCCAAAGAGCTGATCACTCAGCGTTGCTTTGAATTGGATCTGCAATTATTGTCTGTTTCCCGCTCTAATTTTAATTTCAAATTAGGTGATAACTTTTTACAGGCCAGTTTTGTTTTTGAGTTTAGTAGCGACAACGATAATAACTACCAGGGGTATTTATTCATGCGCGGCTTACGCCATCCGAGATTTAAACTGCCGGTATACCGCACAGTTGCAGATCCCCATTCACTTAATTAATTTATAAAAGGCTTTTATGGATCGTATCATTCTTATTGCACAGCAGATTGCCAAAGAGGGCAAGGTCCCCACTACCGCCTTAATTAAGGCGCGCTTACCTAAAAATGTGCCTTTGCCTACTATTATTCAAGGTCTGAAAATGTG